>JAFGMW010000024.1 GCA_016927275.1 Pseudomonadota bacterium | reverse complement strand
GGCCGGGGCGCAGTTCCCACGCCCCGGCATTTCATCATTAGATGAACCAGACTGTCTGAAGGTCATCGGGGGCTTTCGTCGGCCGGTATATCATAGGGCTATTGAATCCGGCCTCCTCGAGCCACGCTGCGGAGAGCACTCCGACCCGCTCCGTCAAATCGGCACTCAACGCCGGATTCAATAGGAGGGGGGCTTCCTGCTATCATAGCCTATAACTAGTTGAATATATAGGCTTATTTGTCATGTAAAACGTGGCAACTTTTGGGGGCGGCTGCCGATAATAAAACAGGGGGCAATGAACCACCATGGGAGTACAGTGTCAGTATCCAAATTAGCCCAGAAAGTCATCGACGCCTACGCGCACGACCCCGAGGGACTCACGCGCGAGGAGTGCGAGGCTCTCACCGAAACCCCGGAGCAGGCGGACGTGCTCTGCTCCGCGCTGGGCAGAGGCGCGGAGGGCGATATCACGGGGATGGAGTGGGCGAGCCTGCGGGATGCGGGGTTTGACGACGAATTCTTAAAGTACATGCTGATCGGTAATCCGGCACTCCGCGAACGGGTGAAGTGGTTTGCAGACCAGCCCGCAGACAGAGATAAAATTCTCGAGCTGATAGATATCTGCACCGGGGTCGGAGACTTTCGGGACCAAGCGTCACAAGACCTCTGCCATCTCTTTGACAGGGCTGATGAGAACACGCGCGACTGCATCAGAAACTGCCTTCGCAAGCAACTCGGCGACCTTGCGAATCCCCCCCTTGTCATCCGAAAGCTCCTCGATGTTTTCAGCGGCCGGGACTACAAGAGCTCGGAATTCAAGATCGTGGCGTTGAAAGAGTTATTCGTTAAGCAGTACGGAGACAAAGAGGTCTTGTCATTCGTTTACGATAAAACAGGTGCCCTGCTCGGTATGGTGCCGGGCCGGGTTGAACTCAAGAAAACCGAAGACGATGAATCGCTGTTCGTAAGCGATTATAATGGAATGTTTCCCGCGGCGTTCGACATGACTCTTCCGGTCGAGGAGCTCGGCGACAGAATCACTTTGTTGTGGGAGACCCTGGATGAATTGCCGAGCGAGATGTTCCGCAGGTTGATGGGGTTTGTGTTCGTGTCTGGAATGTATTTTGATGCGGGAGTATGCAAGAGCTTCGACAATGGACAAAGCATCATCGCCATCACAAGCATGATCAGACCCGACCTGATCGCCCACGAACTCGCCCACCATTGGGATAACGCGCTTGCTCCGGGCAAGGATTCACTCTTCAACAGGATAAGCTGGCATAAGGAAACCAGAGTGCGGCACCGTAGGGGCCGAATCGCACAGCAGCCCTTCCATCGCATGTCTCGTCTCTTGCGTTGGGTCAAAAACGAATATGACCCGTACGATTTCATAAATGCTTGGGCAGAGATAAATCCGAATGAGGACCTCGCTCATTCCGCTGGGATATATTTTGGCGATGCCAAAGCGTTCAGGTCTTTTGCAAGATATGCAATGGAGGAGGGCACCTTTGAGATTTCAGCCAAGTACCTCTTCGTAAAACACGTGATGCCTTTTGGGGGCAGGGAGTATGACCTTGATGAGACATCGCCTTCTCTCACGATCGAGGAGGTCAAAGAGAAATACCTCGCGGCAAAGGACAAAACTAAGACCAACCCCGGCACCTGGGACATCATTCTAGAGATAGAGAAATCAATTCCAAAGCCCTGAAGTATTTTAACTAAGAGACAAGCAGCGCTTCCGGCCTTTTCCGAAGGAGACATAAAGGCGCTCCTCCCGAGCACTCAAGGCATTGAGTGCTCGGGATGCGAGACCGAGCGTATGAGGACGCGAAAAGAGCGACTGATTTCACGAGTTCGGGGCTGACAGCGGAAGACACCGAACTCGTGCCGACAGTATTAATCTTGTGTTGAGAAATCAGCGATCTTTTCGCGACGAGTAGCGAGGCGAGCGCGCCAGACGACGAAGGAAAAGGCCGGAAGCGCTGATCATCAATCCCTCGAGCACCAGGTCCGGGTGCACGCGCGCGACGATCGGGCAGGCGCGCTTGATGAGCGCAGCATCCCCGCCTGTTGCCACCACCAGGGGCCTTGCGCGTGATTCCTTGACCATGCGCTCCACGATGCGCTCGATGAGCCCCGCGTAGCCGAAGAAGAGGCCTGCCCGGATCGCGTCGCGCGTGTTCTTGGCCACCACCCTGCGCGCGCGGGAGGGGGGCACGCAGGGGAGCCTGGCGGCGATCTCGCCCAGGCCGCGCGCCGAGGAACCGATGCCCGGGAGTATCACCCCGCCCGCGAACTCGCCGCGCGCGGTCATGAGGTCGATGGTCATGGCGGTGCCCGCGTCGATGACGATCACGGCGCGCCTGTGCCTGCGGTGGGCGGCGGCCGCGGCCAGCAGCCTGTCGATGCCCAGCTGCCTTATGTTGTAGCCCTTGATGCGGACGCCGGCGTTGCGCGGCGTCACTATCAAGGGCCTGGTGCCCGATGCCTTCCTGCACGCAGCGGCGAAGATCGGCGTGAGGCGGGGAACCACGCTCGCGATGCACGCATGATGCGCGCCCTTTCCTGCAAAGGCGTTAAGTTTCTGCTCGATCGCGCGCACAGATGGGCGGGCTGGCCAATCGATCGAGCCCCGTTTCATGAGCCTTGTGCCTGCAAAGAGCCCGATTGATGCGCGCGTGTTGCCTATGTCGATGGCCAGGAGCATGGTGTCTTAATCGCCCAAAGCTGCGCACAACTCAAGTGGCTGGCCTCACCCCTCTGTCTCATGACTCTGGCATAAGCCATGAACGTCAAAGGATTGACGTTGTCTGCATTTCTTTTCAAAAGGATAACGCTGTTTTATACGCCGCATCTGTTTAAAACCCGGTCAGATCCCTTTAAAAGGCGTTTTGCTCAGGTTGTCTCCCCCGGGCCGATGGCATGGATGATGCAATTCATAGCCAATGGCTGAAAGCGAAGCTCATCGCGGGCCAGGGAATGGCCACCCCCTGGGCCGGAGGAGGGAGGGAAATATGATAGGATCAGGACAGGTGCAGAAGCCGGGACCAAAGCCCAGTCAGGCCGAGATAGACAGTATGAGAGCCCAGGGGGAGGCGCAGGCCAGGGGCGCCAAGATGAACTCCTTGATCTCCGCGCTCAGGGCCTCCGGCTCCAGCGACGAGGCGATAGTTGGCGCGCTCCTGGACGGAGGGTTCTCAACGGATGAGATCGCCGGCAGGGGATTTCAAGGTGATTTGATAGCGCGGGTTGAGAAGGGCAAGGAGGGCTCGGCATACGTTGCGGAGGCGAAGGTCGTTGCGCCGAAGCCGGAGCCCAAGCCAGGCCACCCGCTGTTTGCTCCCAAGGCGGTCGCCGGCAAGAAGAAGAAAAATTGACGGAGATGTGATCGGGCCTTCTCATTTCCGGCAGTCGTCGTCGCCGCTCAGGCGCATGTATGCTGCGCATTCGCTGATCGCCTCTTCTTCGTTCCCGACCAGATCGTGCACCTTCGCGAGATTGTAGCGGGCCTCGTAGAGATCGGGGAACTCATCCACTGCCATCTTGAAGTATTCGATCGAGGACTGATAGTCGCCCGCGTCGAATTCCAGGTGTCCCATATTGTACATCACCATGTACTGACCGGGGGAGAAGTCCATGGCCCTCTTGTAGAGTGAACGCTGGCAGGAGGGTTCGTTTTCGCAGTTCAGCTGGCCGCGGGAATTGTAGTCGTATGCGAGCAGGTCCTGCCTGCTGATGAAGGACCACCTCTGTCTCTCGCCCAGGCCGATGTCGCCGTCCGCATCGAGGAACAGGACCTCGCCTCTGCCGAGTTCGACTCCGACCGCCACGTGGCTTATGCCTTCTCCATCGCTGTCCGTGTAGACCTCGACCGGCCTGGCCTCGAGCCCCGCCTGCCGTGCGATCGCGATGTAGAGGTTGACGAACTCGATGCAGCTGGCGCTCTTGGAGCTGAAGACCCGGTGGATGTTTTCGTGACTGCCGTCGTCGCCCGATTTTATTCCCATCCCGCCGCGTCTCGCCGGCTTCCGCATGAAGCGGAATATCTCCATGGCGAGGGCCCTCTTGTAATTCTCGGTCCCTTTCTTTGACCCTTTCATCGCCAGGGATCTCGTGAAACCGTCGACCTTCATCAGGACGCGGCCGAACAGCCACTCCGCTCCGCCGTCATCCTTGAGGTCGTCGAAGAGCCATGGGATTCGCATGTCGGCCTTCTCGGAGAGGAATCTCTGGAACGGCGAGTCGAAGGTGAAGGAATCGCCCCCTCTTGCCCAGGCGCGGTTTCGGTCCTCTTCGATCTCGGCGAGATCTATCGCATTGGCATAGACCTCAGCCGGATCGAGCCTGCCGTCCGGTTCCCCCGGGTCGAGACAGGCCTCGCGGCCCTCCGGCCTTTTGACCCTGGGCACCCCCCTGTCCATGTCGGCGAGTGTCAAATTGTAAGAAGAGGCCATATGCTCGCATATGGCATAGGCGTTCGCGTCGTTGCTCACCTGTCTGCAGAAACCGCTCACCTGCCCCCCTCTGGGCCCCCTCATTGCCTCCAACCCCTTTATCGCATCCCCGGGAAAAAAGTTGCGCGGATTTTTGGACTGGAAGTTGTTGTTTTTTCTATATCTGAACGAGCTCGTACCTGCGGCGCCCGAGCCCCAGCTCCTCTGCGGCGGCCAGCTGGATCGTGCCGTCAATGCCGGGATGGGCCTCTTCGAACACGTCGCCGCCCGCTGCTTTTAGCACCAGGTCGAACGATGCCTGGTCTATGGCCACGGGGTCGGCCGATGCCAGTATCCCGATGTCGGGCACCATGGATCTCTCCCCCTTGCTCAGGCAGTCGCAGTTGGGTGTCACGTGGTTGATGAAGTTCACGAAGGCGAGCCTCTTTCCGTCCGCCGCTCCGACAGCGTACTCGGCCATTCGCTCCTGGACCTCGCGCGCCCCCTCGCTCCACGTGATGGTGAGGGCGCCGGTGGGGCAGGCGACCACGCACTCGCCGCAGCCCACGCAGAGCGAGAGGTTGATGGATGCCCTCTTCGTGCCCACCTTGGCTGCGCCGTGAGCGCATGCCTCCTCGCAGGCTCCGCATGCGGTGCAGAGCTTCTCTACGTAGGTGGGGGAGGCGCACGAGTGCATCTCGAACTTGCCTATGCGCGCGCCGCAGCCCATGCCGAGGTTCTTGATCGCCCCGCCGAATCCGGTGAGCAGGTGCCCCTTGAAGTGGGAGAGCACGACGATCGAGTCCGCCTCGCGGATCGCGGAGCCGATCTTCACCTTCGAGAAGTGCCTGCCGCGCACCTCCACGTCGCAGTGCTCAGTGCCGCGCATCCCGTCCGCGATGATGACCGGGGCGCCCAGGGCCTCGATCGTGAATCCGTGTTCGGCCGCGATCGCGAGGTGGCCGATCGCGTTGTTGCGCGGGCCGTGGTAGATGGTGCATGTGTCGGTGAGAAACGGGGCGGCCTTCTTCTTCCTTATCAGATCTATCACCGGCTTGACGAGCTCGGGCCGGATGTAGCCGTCGTTTCCCTTCTCCCCGAAGTGGATCTTCACCGCGCAGCGGTCGCCCGCGAGCACGCAGTCGAGCGCTCCCGCAGTTGCGAGGAACTTCGCGAGATCCCTGCGCCTCGCCCACGGGAGCATGTGGACCCTTGTTTTTTTCTTCGCTATGCCCATTGCGGGAAGAGCTTCTGGAGGACCGGCAGCGTGACCTTGCCGCCCTTTGTCTGCAGCCCCTTGGCCAGCACGTGGTCGGAGGCGATGGCCCTCTCCACGCCCTTGTTTGCGAGATCCAGCACGTACGGGAACGTGGCGGTGGTGAGCGCCTCGGTGGAGGTGTGTGGAGTCAGCGCCGGCATGTTGGGCACCGCGTAGTGGATCACGCCGTGCCTGAGGTACGTGGGGTCGTCGTGGCTGGTCGCCTTTATCGTCTCCACGCACCCGCCCTGGTCGATCGCCACGTCCACGATCGCGGAGCCGGGCTGCATGGTGGTGACCATCTGCTCGCTCACCAGGTGCGGGGCCCGATCGCCCGCGATGAGGACCGCGCCCACGAGCAGGTCGGCCTTAGCGGTCCACTCGGCGATCGTCGCCGGCGTGGACTTCACCCCCTTCATCTTTCCGCCGTACTTCTTCTCGATCTCGTGCAGCCTCTGGTCGTTCACGTCCAGCACCACCGTCTCAGCCCTGAGTCCGAAGGCCACGTCCGCCGCGTTCATGCCCACGATGCCGCCGCCGATCACCACGACCGTGCCGCGCCTGGTGCCGGTCACGCCGCCGAGGAGCAGCCCCTTGCCGCCGTGGTTGCGGTGGAGGAGATATGTGCCGATCTGCGTTGCGATGCGGCCCGCGACCTCGCTCATGGGGGTGAGCAGCGGGAGCCTGTGGTCGTCGGTCTCGACCGTCTCGTAGCCGATGGAGAGGGTCTTGTACTCGCAGAGCGCGTCGACGAGCTTTGGTACGCTGGCCAGGTGGAGGTATGTGAAGATGTTGAGATCCGGGCGGAAGTACTTGTACTCGCTCTCGAGCGGCTCCTTGACCTTGACGATCATCTCCGCCTTCTTCCAGACCGCCTCGGCGCTGTTCTCGATCTTCGCGCCGGCCTTTACGTACTCCTCGTCCGCGATGCCGGAGTGCGCCCCCGCGTTGCGCTCCACATACACGGTGTGCCCCGCCTCTGCGAGCCCCTTCGCGCCCCTGGCGGTGATTGCCACGCGCGATTCCTTGGTCTTTATCTCCTTCGGGACGCCGATTATCATGTGATCCTCCTCGTGGGATGTGGGTCAAAGGCAAAAGTTTCTATCTTCCGGAGTGCGCCGCGTCAACAACATTAAACCGGCCCACCCAAACAACCCATTGATTTATATGCATATTTGGACTGACGCAGCAAGACGGCCCCCTGATGCAGGGCGCATAGCCACCTGTTCGATTCTCTGCAATTAATACGCAACATATCG
>JAFGMW010000023.1 GCA_016927275.1 Pseudomonadota bacterium | reverse complement strand
TCGGGGGCTTTCGTCGGCCGGGTCATATAGGCTGCTGAATCCGGCCTCCCTGCCTGCCGGCAGGCAGGCTCGAGCCACGCTGCGAAGGGTGAGCCGGCCCTGTCCGTCAAATCAGCGCCCTTTCGCCTCCGGGTGGCGGCGGGTCGGGGGACCCCCATTTGACGCCAGCAGCCGCGGAAAGTCATCCGCATAAACTCGGTAATCTATCGCGGCGATGCCGCAAATGGGGGTGACCCGGCGACAGGACCCGGAGGCAACAGTGAGAAGATCACCCCGGCCCTGTCCGTCCGCTGATTCGGAAATTATTTCCCATAAATCTCTTTTGCAAGCATTTCGAGCGCAAGGGCGATCCCGGGGCCGGCGCGGAAGATGCCGGGGTCCATGGCGATGACCCTGCCTTGGCGCACCGCCTTGATGGCCTTGACGCCGTCCCAGGGCCTCTCGGGCGCCGCCCCGGGCCGAACGTCCATGGAGAGGTCGATTATCACCTCCGGGTCGTATGCGATCAGCTGCTCGAGCCCGACCTTCGGGTATTTCACTCCGGCCGCGGTCGCGGCGTTGGCGAGTCCGATGCAGGGGATCGCCTCGTGCATGTATGTGCCGGGGCCCGCTACGATCATGGGCCTCAGTCCCCAGACCACCACCGCCTTCGCGGGTTTTTCAGCTCCGTAGCGCCTCTTGAGCGTGTCGAGCTGCGACTTCATATCGCTCGTAAGCATCTTCCCTCGATCGGGCCTGCCGAGAAGCTCCGCTATTTCATGTATGGACGCGAGCGACTCGTCGAGGCCCGTGAACGGGAAGAGGCGGACTGCGATGCCAGCCCTCTCGATCGCCTCTATGGATCTGCGGCTGGAGTTCTCCTCGGAGCCGAGCACGAGATCGGGCCGGAGAGATATGATCCGCTCGGTGTAGGGCCTGGTGTAGTCGGCCGCGATCTGCGGCCTGCTCGCGCCCTCGGGCACGTCGCAGTATTTCGTCACTCCGACCAGTTTGTCTCCCAAGCCGAGCGCATATACGGTGTCGGTTATCGCCGGCTTGAGCGAAACTATCCTCCTCGGCGCCTCGGCCTGCGCACCTGTTGCCACGAACGGGACCATGAGCAGCAGCGCCATGTTTATAAACTTGATCATCTCAGATTCTCAACCTCTCAGCTTCTTTAGCTTCTTTAGTCTCTTCACATCCCCCCCAGCTCCGCCTTCCACACGCTGCCGCTCATGCCGTCGTTGGCGGTCACTGTCTGATAGAGGGTGTCGCCCACGACGACGGCAGGCCCGGAGGAACCGGCGGCCACCGGCGTCATCGGCACGCCGGTCCATCCGTACGGTGTCGTGTGGGCGAAGAGGATCCTGCTGCCGAGGCCGAACTCGCCGAAGTCGGACATGACGGCCACGTCGCCGAATCCGCAGATGTTGGAGACGAAGTTCGCGACGTCGGGCATCGCGCGGTCGAGTACGGATTCCGCCGTGGCCGCGTCCACCCCCACGATCCGCGCCTCGGGCTTCTGCACGCCGATGAGCACGAGCCCCCCTGCGGTGAGGGGCATCGTCGGCGAGTTCTGGCCGGTGATCGGACCGAGCAGGGATGTGACCCTCTCCAGATCCGGCAGCGAGAAGATGTCGACCGCGGCCTCGCTGTCCACGCTCGGCGCATAGGGGCCTGCCGAGAGGACCGCGAAGGCGTCCGCGCCGATCGCAGCGATGCCCGTGGGGTTCACCCCGCTCGTCCCGATCGAGCGCACGGAGGCGACGTCGAACGAGCCGTCGCCCTGGTAGCCGAGGTAGAGCACCGTGCCCGCGAAGAACGTCGTGAGCGCCGGGTCGAGATAATCTATGTTGTCCAGGTTCGATGTCGCGACGAAGAGGTCGCCGCCCGCCGCGTGGTAATAGAGCCCCGCCGGGAAGTTCGGCGCAAACTCGAGAGGCTGGTCGAGCTCGTCCAGGACCGTAAGTGCCGAGAAGTCGATCTCCTGCGCGACCGATCCGTCGGTGTAGTCCACCACCGTCAGTCCGTCAGGTGCGGAGCGGGCCACCACCGCGTACCGGTCGTCGATGATGAGGTGGTTCGCAGGGTAGCCGCTGACTGCGCCGGCCTCTGTCCAGTCGCCCGCAGCGTCCAGCGGCGGCGATTTCCACAGCGCGCCGGGCATGCCGCACGTGACGTAGAGCCGGTCCTCGGCGGCGTTGTGCGAGATGCTCGCAGGGAATGCGCACGGCGCGTCGGAGTAGTGGCTCACGCCCGGAGCGAACGGCGTCTCGGGCACCGTGTCCGTGTCGCTCGCGGTGGCGGAGTCGGTGTCGGTGTCCGTATCCACGTCCGTGTCCGTGTCGACATCGGCGTCCGTATCCACGTCTGTGTCCGTGTCGGCATCGGTGTCCGTGTCCACGTCCGGGCCGGTGTCCGTGTCGTCGACCCCTGAATCCCTCTTGGCGCCGCTGTCGTCAGAACAGCCGGCCAGGATTATTCCTGCTCCCAGCGCTATCCCCGCTATGATGATCGGTATTGCCATGACTGCCTCCTTTAGTTGTCTATCTCCCCGTTCACTACAGAAATTGCGTCCAGGTCGAAGCCTGCGGTGGTGCCCGAGCCGCCGGCCATGCCCGCGTCGGTTATCATTATATATTTAGCCATGGCCAGACCTACGTCCGCCAGATCGTACGCCTCTCCGCCTGCGACGGAAGGATCGAACGGGTCGATTCCGTTGTCGGGGTGGGAATAGACCGGGTTCCAGCCCGCGCAGCCGTGGTATGGATAGGAGCCGAGGCTGCACGGGAAGGTCAAGAAGTTCACGCCGTCGGCGCTGGCCGATACGATCCCGAGCTCCGCGTAGGGCGCGGCCGGGTTACCCCCTATGAAGAACGCGTTCTCGAACACGATGAAGTCGTCGCCCGGCCCGTCGATTGCCGGGCAGTTTCCGAGGTCGATCGCGATCGAGCCGCCGTTGCCCAGCGAGAGCACGTGCAGGCTGCCGGAGAGCTCCCCCGCGCCGCGCGGGGGACCCAGCACCACCGTCGGCATCGACGACTGGCCGAAGCCTGCGCCCGGCCCGTAGGAGACCGATTTCACGCCCTGCGCAAATCCCCGGCATGCATCGCCGTCGCTCCCGGCGGGTGGGTTCGGGACCGGCGTGTCGTCCGGGATCTCCTCCTCGGAGGGGGCAACGAACGCCTGCGCGGGGGCTCCCGTGTCTATCGCCACGATGGAACCCGGGTAGCCTGTGAGCACGTAGAGGTCCTCCCCCTTGTAGTCGACGCCGCGCGAGCCGGGCCTCACCGCCAGCGGGCCTGCGCCGGTGTTTGCGCCGGAGGGGTTCTCGTCGGTAACCCCGGCCGGGAATCCGACGACGAAAGGATCTTCGACGATCGGTCCGCCCTCGGCAAGCTCCACCGGAAACGCAGCGCTCAGCTCGAAGCTCGAGGCGTAGAGGTAACCGTCGTCGACCGCCAGCGCCGCCGAGCTCACGAAGTCCTGGCCCGCGCTCACGGCTATCGGGTCGTCGATGCCGCGCAGGGCCTGGCGGTTTATGAGGTCGATCTCGTAGATCTCGCCTTGGGCCGCTGAGCCTATGAATGCCCGCGACCCGTCCTTTGTGATCGCAGGCGGATGGTACGACGCCGCCACCGGTCCGATCGGTATCGTCGCCTCGATGCCCAGCGATTCGACGTCCACGACGTCGATCGATGCGTCGGTCTGCGCCACCCCTCTGGAGTCGATTATGTCTATCACGCCCGAGTTGACCACCACGAGCTCGTCGCCGCGCACCGCGAGCCCTGTGGGGTTGAAGCCGGTGGTGACCACGTGGCCTGTGCGGTCGGTGGAGCCGTCGCCGTTTATCCGAAAGACCTGGATCGTGCCGGGCGCGGTCACGGCCGGCGCCTGCGTTCTGATGTAGTTGGCGCTCGACACGAAGAGCCTGTCGCCATTGACCGCGATGCCGCCCGGATAGGAGGGGATGAGCGCGGGCTGCGCCGCGCTCCCGTCGGAGTTGAGGAGCCCGGCCCCGATGTCGATCGCCGCGACCGCGCTCGTGAAGTCCAGCATCGTCCCTGTGCGCGGGTCGAAGAGGATCACGGCGTTCGAGGTGAGCAGATAGGCCCGGTCGATCGCCGTGATGAGGAGCTTGGCCGGTATGCCGGAGCCGGAGGCTGCAAGGAATCCCTCGAATTTCTGAGAGAGGCGCATGGGATCCGAGTCGATGTCCACCGCGATGACGCCTGCCGGATCGGATGCGGACACCACGAAAGCGGTGCCGCGCATCCCTTCGATGTCCGGGATCGCGAGGTCCGCCGGGAAGTCGCCCGCGAGCGCGAAGCTTCGGTAAGCGGAGGCCGAGGCGTCGGGGTTGCCCTGCGCCGTGAGCACGCTGTTGCCGCAGGCCGCGGTGAGCGCCAAGATCGATAGAAACGATAGAATGTGGGTTATGTGCCTCATATGTCTCTCCGTGACTCGTGACTGGTGAACGGTGACTGGTGACTGGTGACTGGTGACTGGCGTGAACACGCTAGTCACGAGTTACGAGTCACGAGTCACGAGTCACGGTCTTCACGTCTTGGCCCCCACCGTCATCCAGTAGCTCCTGCGCGGCAGGGGGAACCCCACCGCGTCGTACGTCTGGACGTTCGTCACGTCCTTCACCTCGAAGGTGGCAAAGAAGTGCCTCGCGAACTCGAGCGTTGCCCCCAAATCCAGCGTGGCGCGCGCGGAGAGGTAGAGGGTGTTCGCCATGTTCAGCGGGTACGAGCCCACGTACTTGAACTCGCCGAACAGGGTCATCGGTTTGCATTTCCCCTCGACCCGCGCGTTGGCCTTGTGCGACGGCCTCCCTGGGAGGGCCAGGCCGCTTGCGCGAAACTTCGCGTCGAGCCAGCTGTAGTTGGCGAAGATGCCGAGCCACTCCCACGGCTCGAACGAGAGCGAGGCCTCGATCCCCTGGGACTTGACCCTCGAGGTGTTGAGCGGCTGGATCGTGAACGCCGATATGGGCACGAATATGATCTGGTCCTCTATGTAGTTCTGGAAGAACGCCACCTCGATCCTCGTCTTCGGCGGCGTGATGGCGACCCCCGCGTCCCAGCCGAAGGAGCGCTCGTCGGCGAGGTCCGGGTTGCCCCTGAGGTAGCCCTGGTCCGGCCAGTACAGCTCCGCGAAGGTGGGGTAGCGGAACGCGGTGCCGGCGTTCGCCCTGACCTCTACGAAGCCGGCCGGCCTTCCGATCGCAGAGACGCGCCAGCTCGCGCGCGTCTCTCTGCCGGTAGCCGCCTCCACCCTTGCGGACGGCACGATCCGGAGCCTTTGGTCGAGGAAACCCGCGTCGATCTCTGCGAACGCCGCGTTGGTGTGCCGATCGTGCGGGCCCATCAGCGGCCTGCCGGCCAGCGGCGAGGAGTCGCGGGCATAGTCGTAGTCGTACTCATAGCGCAGCACGGAGTTGAGATGCACGGGCCCGGGGTGCGCATCGTGAGTCACAAGCAGGTGCGCGCCGGGCGAGAGGGCGAGATACGTCGCGTCGATCGGGTCGCCGATGGCGGGCGAGGGGTCTGTGTAGCGGTCGCTGCTCACCAGGTTGGAGGCGCCGGCCTCGAACGCGAGCCCCCTCACGCCGAGATCGTCCGCGTTGAACCGCACTCCGGCCGTGTCCCTTATGAACTCCTCGTGCGCCTCCAGCGGGTTTGCGGGATACAGCAGGGTCGTCTCGATCTCCATGCCCGGCACGTCGCGGTCGCTCCAGTAAAAGTCGTTCGAGATCGAGATCGAGGTGTCGCGGGGGAGCTGGAACGAGACCTTGGCGAGCACGTCCTCAGACATTGATTCGTTGTGGAGCCGCCTGTAGGTGCGCGGGTCGGCGATGCTGCCTCCGTCTAGGGTGATGCCGGCGCTGGTGAAGGTGAACTCGCCACCCGTGGAGCGGTGGTTGTGCGCCAGCACCAGGTCCCAGCCCTCCCGCGGCTCGCGCCAGGACTCGGAGGTCCGCAGCGTGAGATAGGACCCTCCCGTGACCTTCGCCTCGATCGCGCGCGCGGCGGACGCGCGCTTCGTAACGATGTTGATCGCGCCGCCGATCGCGTCGGAGCCGAAGCGCGCCGAGGAGGCGCCTCGTATAACCTCTATGCGCTCGATCGACTCCATGGGTATGGAGGAGAAGTCGAACGTTCCCGTGAGCGAGGAGTTGACGCGCACCCCGTCCACGAAGACCGCCACCTGCTCGGCAGAGGAGCCGCGTATGGAGACCGTGGAGAGAGCGCCCTCCCCGCCAAGGTTGGTCACGTCGACGCCCACGGTCTGGGAGAGGAGTTCGGAGGCGGTCTTTGCGCGTCGGCCGTAGTGCGAGGGACGGATCACGGTCGTGAACGCGCCAGGCGCCTCGGGCGTGGACGAATCCGCATCGTCGGTCACGGTCACGACGCCGATATCCGCAGGGGGGGGGCCGACCTCCGGCATGACCGACTCGGGGTCCTGGGCCGACGTCAGGCAGGGGAGCGCGACGAGCAGGGCGAAAATAAAGGCCCTGCTCCCGGGGAGAAGGGCCTGTAGAAAAACGCGCGCCATGCGCCGCCTCTCTTCCGCGAAGAGCGTTACGCTTGAATGTCCTGGCGCAAGGTTTCCTGGCTCGGGGCCCTGTAGCCTTCCACCGCCTCGCCTTCCCACCGAGCACTCAACACATAACGAGCGAAACGTCTGCATGACAGTCTCGTTATGTGTTGAGTGCTCGGCAGTGACTCAATCGACGGTGGAACCTATGCCCTTCACAGTGGCGCGACCGCGCGGGATTTGCACCCGCTTCCCTTGCACGCCGGGCTGCTCAGATTGTGCGGAGATGCCTAACAGGCGGGGCATCGGTTGTCAAATGCGCCCTTGTGCTCCGGGGCCGCCTCTGGCATCGGTATCGGTCGAGGAGGCCTTATGGGCAAGCGAGGACCCGAACCCATGACCACGACGCTGTGGGACTTTCCCTCCCAGCACTACGGCGGGGCGATGCAGGGCGACAAGGACTATGCGGGCGCAACTCCCTCCTACATCGTCTGGAACCTGCTCACGCGATACACGCGCGAGGGCGACCTGATCGTCGACCCCATGGCCGGCTCCGGCACCGTCGTGGACGTGGCGCGCGAGCTCGGCAGGCGCGCGCTCGGATACGACCTCGCCCCTGTGAGGAAGGAGATCTTCAGAGCCGATGCGCGAAAGGTCCCGCTCGAGGACGAGAAGGCCGACTTCGTGTTCATCGATCCACCGTACTCGGACCACATCGAGTATTCCAAGGACCCGCACTGCATCGGAAAGCTCTCGGCGTTCGAGCCCGCGTACTTCAAGGAGATGCGAAAGGTGATAGCGGAGTGCGACCGGATCCTCCGCCCCGGCCGCTGCATGGCGCTGTATGTCTCGGACACCTTTCAGAAGAAGAGGGGATTCGTGCCGATAGGATTTCGGCTCTTCGATTTGCTCTGCGAGAAGTTCCGGCCGCTCGACGTCGTGGCGGTCACCCGGCACAACCGCAAGCTCGCGCGCGGCCGGTGGCACTCCGAGGCCCTCAAGGGCAACTACTTCCTGCGCGGCTTCAACTATCTCTTTATAATGAAGAAGGACCAGGCGCGCCGGTCCCGCTAACACATTGATAAACAAGGCTGTTTTTCTTAGCAACTTCCTCGGGAAAGGGCCGAAAAGCCAATGTTGACGCGGAGGTGTGCGAACAGATGACTTCACTCGGCCCTGCAGCGGAGTTCACATCGGCCTTTCGCTCCTTCCTGACCGGGAGCGCCAACATAGGCATCTACCCGTCGCATTTCAGCTCCAGACAGATCTTCTACGGCCTGATCGAGGAGGACATGGGGATGGTTCCCCTCGTGCTTGCGATACCGGCCGCGCGCATAAAGAGGGAGTCTGTCCTCCCGCCGGCGCCTGCGCTTCCAAGGCATGCGCTCCTCGGCCTTTCTCTGGACAGGCTCCTCGCCTCACAGGGCATGAGCAACTTCAACATCGAGAGGGCGCACCTCCAGCGGGTCGTAGACGAGGCCCATTCGAATATCTCCTCGTCAGGGGGCGATCACGGCGAGTTGCGCCAGCGCGCGGAGGAGCTCGACGGGGCGGCTGCGAGGACATCGATAATCCTGCCGGGAGACGCCGCCGCCGACGGAAAGGTGGACAGGAGCAGGTCGGTGCTGGACGCGATTCAGAGGCAGGTCGAGTCCGCAATCCTCTACCTGTACGTGGGCAGGGAGAACGACCTCCGCATGGCCTCGTACAAGTTCGGGAAGGCGGCGGTCATGGCCGAGGGGATAGGGCGCTACGGCGCAGCGGCCATGCTCGCGCAGGCGGGGGGCGAGGTCGAGGATGTCAGGGGCGCCACATTCGGTCCTGAGAACCTCTCCGAGGCCTCGGATGCCGAGGCCCTGCGCACTGCGGAGTGCGTGAACATACTCCGCTCGCTAAGGACCGATCCCGATCCTGCCACCTTCGGATTCAGGATATTCATGGGGATCGCCGACGGCTGGGGATATGAGCGGTGCGCCCGCGAAACAGAGGGGATACTCGCTTTCTCCGCGATGTGGAATTTTGCTCACGACAGGCAGACCGCAGCGGCTGCGGACCTTGCGCGCATGGCGCTGACGAGGCTCGAGGCGCCGGACGGGGGTTCTGGGGAGCGGCTCGAGTTCGCCGCTGAGATGATCGATTCTGCAGTCAGGATATGGGATGCGAACGATATGGACGAGTCGATCGTCGGTCAGGCCCGCAGGTTCGTATACGAGGCAAGAACGCTCGCACCTTCACTAAATCAGCCGGGAGCCTGATCGCTCATTTCTTCTGCGGCTCCGACCCCCCCACCCCGTGGCAGGCCATGACGCGGCTGGCTATCTCCATCGACGTGTTGATCATCTCCTTCGCGTCGCTGTTCTTCCTGAACTCGTCGATCTGCTCGATCGTCACGCCCTTCTCCTTGAGCACCTTCTCCGCATCGGGCAGCCCCTCGCCGAGGCCCTTGCATCCGAGCGTCGCCATGACGTCGATGTACTGTTCCCGGGTAATCCCCCGCGAGCACCCGCCGATGAAGGCGAGTAAAAGAATTGCGAGCGCGGCCTTTTTCATCATGATATCCCCCTTGGTTGAGTGGGGCGAAAATGCAACAGACGCTGCTCAACTTCAAGACAATTGCTCGCCCGTTTTGGGTTCACGCGCTTTTGGACGCTCTAACCGATTGATAAAAAACGATAATTTCGAAACTGCCGCTTGACATGCGGTGGGCTTTGCAATCATATGCCCTCTTCGAATCGGGGGGAGCGGTGTACGAGGAGCGGACATACAGGGAATGGGTGATGCCCGAGGGGCTCGTGCGGAGCGATATCCGGCTTCAGGAGAGCGACCTGTGCCTGCTCGCCCGGCCGGGCGAGGGTGCGCGCGCCCTCGATCTCCTGCGCGAGGCGCGCGAGACGCTGGGGCGCTACATAGTTCGCGACGGGCGCTTCAGGGTGACGCTCGCGCCGCACGAGCCGCTCCCGGGCGCGCCGCTGATCGCGCGCCGCATGGCCAGGGCCGCCGCCATCTTCGGCGTGGGGCCCATGGCCGCAGTGGCCGGCGCCGTGGCTGAGTCGGTGGGCGAGCGGATCGCAGGCGACGTGATAGTCGAGAACGGCGGCGACATATACGCGAGGACGCATGGGCCTATCACGGTCTCGCTCTACGCAGGCGGGGAATCGCAGTTCACGGGCAAGGTGAAGTTCAGGGTCGACCCGAGGGGGGCCGCGATCGGCATAGCCACCTCAAGTGCCACGCATGGCCACTCGCTCTCGTTCGGAAAGGCTGACGCGGTCTGCGTCGTGGGCTCAAGCGCAGTTGACGCCGACGCGGCCGCCACCGCCTTCTGCAACAAGGTCCAGACAGAGGCCGACGTGGCGCGCGTGATCGAGGAGGCGATGGGCCACGAGCGCGTGAAGGGTATAATAATCGCGATCGGGGACAAGCTGGGAGCTGCTGGGGAGATCGAGTTTGTTTGAAAAATAAGCATGGCTTCGGGGCCCGTCGCCGGGACGGGGATGCCTGTTTCGCTACGGCTCGCTCACTCAGACGCCGTTCGCTCGCCTGCGTCTCTTCG
>JAFGMW010000022.1 GCA_016927275.1 Pseudomonadota bacterium | reverse complement strand
TTGCGGTGCGCGAGGGCGGCCGGACGGTGGGCGCAGGCGTCGTCACCGAGATACTCGAATAGCAGCTCAAAGCTGAAAGCTCAAAGGAGAGAACGCATGTCTACACCAGCGGAGAAGGGGCAGAAGATAAGGATCAGGCTCAAGGCCTACGATCATAAGCTGCTTGACCAGTCCACATCAGAGATAGTGAACACGGTCAACCGCACGGGCGCAAGGCTCGCGGGCCCCATACCGCTTCCGACCAAGATCGAGAAGTACACGGTGTTGCGCAGCCCGCATGTGGACAAGCGCTCCCAGGAGCAGTTTGAAATCCGCACGCACAAGAGGCTGGTGGACATACTGGAGCCGACGCAGCAGACGGTCGACGCGCTCATGAAGCTCGAGCTCTCGGCCGGCGTCGACGTCGAGATAAAGATGATATGAGGCCGCAGAGGGCCGGCGCCGACGGCGCCAGATAGAATGAGGCTTCTATGCTGGGTCTGATAGGAAAAAAAGTCGGGATGACGCAGATGTTCGCCGACGGCGGAGAGAACGTGCCGGTCACGGCCATCGAGGTCGGCCCGTGCACGGTTGTGCAGAGGAAGCTCCCCGAAAAGGAGGGCTACTCGGCGCTGCAGCTCGGTTTCGGCCGCTCCAGGGGCAAGCGGATGTCCAGGGCCGAGAAGGGCCACTTCGAGAAGAAGGGCCTCCCTCTCTTCTCCCACGTGCGGGAGTTCCGCACCGGCGGGGCCTCGGGTTTCGAGGTCGGCGACGAGCTCATCGCGGCAGGATTCAAGCCGGGCGACGTGGTCAGCGTGACGGGTATCAGCAAGGGTCGCGGCTTCCAGGGCGTCATGAAGCGCCACGGCAAGCACGGCGGCCCTGCCTCGCACGGATCGGATTTCCATCGCAGGCCCGGGTCCATAGGCATGAGGACCTGGCCGGGACGCGTCCCCAAGAACATGAAGATGCCGGGGCACATGGGCTGCGAGCGCATAACCATCGACGGCCTCGAGGTCGTGGCGGTGAGGCCGGACGACAACGTCATCCTCGTGCGCGGTTCGGTGCCCGGCTCGAGGGGCGGGATGCTGCTGGTGGTGCCGAAGGACCGCTCCTTCGAGACGAGGCAGGAGCTGAAGAGGGGCGCTGCCGCTTCACCGGCGGCGATGACGGAGGACAATGCGGCTGCGCCGGAGCAGGCGGGCGAGGCCGATGCGGCGGAGAACAAGTAACGCGGAGCGCACAGCAGCAGGGCGCAAAGGAGCGAAACCGTGAAGGAGCCGGTCCTGAACATGGAGAACGCGAAGGTTGGCGAAGTCGATCTCGACGACGCGATCTTCGGCCTCAAGCCGAAGACGCCGCTGATCTACGAGACTGTGAGGATGCAGCTCGCCGGCCGCCGCAGCGGCACGGCCTGGTGCAAGAACAGGGGCGAGGTCAGCGGGACGACCGCCAAGATGTATCGCCAGAAGGGCACTGGAAGGGCCCGCCACTGCGACGCCAAGGCCAATATATTCGTGGGCGGCGGCAAGGCGTTCGGCCCCAGGCCCAGGGATTACAGCTACAGGCTCCCGGCCGCGGCGCGCCGCGCTGCGCTCCGGCATGCGCTCTCCCTCAAGAAGGCGGAGGGCAGGCTGCTCATAGTCGAAGACCTGAAGGTGAGCAGCATAAAGACCAGGGCGATGGCCGATGCGCTGAAGAAGCTGGGCGTTGCGAGCTGCGTAGTGGTCGTCGCCGGGGATGACGAGGCGCTGCGCAAGTCGCTGCGCAACATAAGCGGCGTCCGAATGATCCGCTGCGAGGGGTTGAACGTATACGACCTCATGCGCCACGAGCACGCGCTCATCACGAGGCCGGCGCTCGAGAAGGTCGAGGAGGTGCTCAAGCCATGAACATGTTCGAGGTCATAAAGAGGCCGCTGGTCACCGAGAAGAGCACCATGGCCCAGGAGGACAACAAGTACACCTTCGACGTGAGCCTCAAGGCTACCAAGGCGGACATCCGCAGGGCCGTCGAGGGCGTCTTCAAGGTGACGGTGGAGGAGGTGCGCACGATCTCCATGCCGGCGAAGTACAAGCGCGTGGGCAAGAACATGGGGAAGCTCTCGCCGTGGAAGAAGGCGATCGTGAGGCTCAAGGAGGGCGACCGCATAGAGTTCATGGAAGGCGCGTGATATCAGGCGGCAAGCCAAATCAAACGACTGTAAGGCAGTCATATAGAAGAGGACAGCCATGGTACTCAAGAATTACGCACCGACAACGCCTGGGCGCAGAGGGATGAGCTCCTACGATTTTTCGGAGCTCTCGTCCAAGAGGCCGGAGCGTCGCCTGACCGAAGCGCTCAGCAAGCACGCGGGGCGCAACTGCAACGGCAGGATCACCATGCGGCACAGGGGCGGCGGCGCGAAGCTGAAGTACAGGATCATCGACTTCAGGCGCGACAAGAGGGACATCCCCGCTTCCGTCAAGGCGCTGGAGTACGATCCGAACCGCTCGGCCCGCATCGCCCTGGTCGCCTACGCCGACGGCGAGAAGCGTTACATACTCGCCCCGGTGGGCCTCAAGATCGGCGACTCGCTCATGGCCTCGGCCGGCGCCGAGATCCAGCCGGGCAACTCGCTTCCGCTGTCGAACATCCCGCTGGGCACCTCGATCCACAACATCGAGCTGAGGCCCGGGGAGGGCGGCAAGATCGTCCGCAGCGCAGGGGCGGTGGCGCAGCTCATGGCCCGCGACGGCAACCACGCGCAGGTCAAGCTGCCGTCGGGCGAGGTGAGGATAGTGCACGTGAACTGCTGGGCCACGATCGGCCAGGTAGGCAACGTCGACCACGAGAACGTCGAGTTGGGCAAGGCGGGGCGCGTTCGCCACATGGGCTGGAGGCCGCACGTGAGGGGAACGGCGATGAACCCCATCGACCATCCGCACGGCGGAGGCGAGGGGCGCACCAAGGGCGGCCGCCATCCGGTCACTCCGTGGGGCAGGCCGACCAAGGGCGCGAAGACGAGGTGCAACGATCGCACGCAGCATTTCATAGTCAGCGACAGAAGGGCGAAGTAAACCAATTTTGGAGAGGATCAGGATATGGCTCGTTCGCTCAAAAAAGGCCCGTTCATAGACGATCACCTTCTCAAGAAGGTGAAGGCTGCGCAGGAGACCAGGGACAGGCAGCTCATCAAGACCTGGTCCAGGCGCTCGACCGTGATACCCGACATGGTCGGGCTCACGATCGCGGTCCACAACGGGCGCAAGTTCATACCGGTCTTCGTCACCGAGAACATGGTGGGCCACAAGCTCGGCGAGTTCGCGGCCACGCGGACATTCCGCGTCCACTCGGGAGAGAGGAAGACCCAGGTGGCGGCGACCCCGACCGGAGGTGCATGATGCCGGCTCAAGCGAGGATAAAGAACATCCGCATGACCACCCGCAAGGTTCAGGTGGTGGCGAGCCAGATAAGGGGCAAGGGGGTGCAGGAGGCGATCGACTACCTCACCTTCTGCCGCCGAAGCCCGGCGCGCCCGCTGCTGAAGCTCATCAAGTCCGCGGTCTCGAATGCGGACCAGAAGGGCGGGATGGACCTGGACAGGCTCTACGTGAAGGAGCTGCTCGTTGACAAGGGCCCCACGATGAAGCGCTGGATGCCCAGGGCCAGGGGCAGCGCCAGCCCGGTGCTCAAGAGGAGCAGCAAAGTCAGCATAACGCTTGATCAGAGATGACCGGATGTTCTTTTTTGGGTCCCGGGTTCCGGGTCCCGGTTTGTGAGGAGAGAAAATGGGACAGAAGACGCATCCTATAGGATTCAGGCTGGGTGTCAGCAAGACCTGGAACTCCAAGTGGTACGCCCAGAAGGACGGCTACCGCAGGCAGGTCCACGAGGACCTGTTCATCCGCCGGGAGATCAAGAAGAGGCTCGAGCACACCGGCGTCTCCCACGTGGATATCGACCGCGCCGCCGGCAAGGTGACGATCAACATATTCACCTCCAGGCCAGGCCTCGTGATCGGCAAGAAGGGCGCCGGCATCGACGCGCTGAGGATGGACATCCAGAAGAGGGTGGCGGCCGCCGACGACGTGCAGATAAACATCCGCGAGGTCCGCAAGGCGGAGATCGACGCGCAGCTGGTGGCGGAGAACGTAGCGCAGCAGCTGATCAGGCGCATAGCGTTCCGCCGCGCCATGAAGAAGGCGGTCACCTCCGCGCTGAAGCTTGGGGCAGAGGGGATCAAGGTCCAGTGCGCCGGGAGGCTCGGCGGCGCCGAGATCGCCAGGTGCGAGTGGTACCGCGAGGGCAGGGTGCCGCTGCACACGCTCAGGGCCGACGTGGAGTACGGGTTCGCCGAGGCCAGGACCACATACGGCATCATCGGCGTGAAGGCGTGGGTCTACAAGGGCGAGATATTGCCTGAGAAGAGGGAGTCCCTGCTGCCGGGGCAGCCCAGGTAAAGGGAGCGACAGAAGATGCTACAGCCACAGAAGACGAAATACAGGAAGCAGCAGAAGGGCAGGCTGCGCGGCGTCGCGTGGAGGGGCTGCAACCTCTCCTTCGGCGATTACGGGCTCCAGTCCCTGACCCACGGGTGGGTCACCTCGAGACAGATCGAGGCGGCCCGCATGGCCATGAGCCGCGCCACCAAGCGCGGCGGCAAGCTCTGGGTCAGGATCTTCCCGGACAAGCCGATAACCAAGAAGCCGGCTGAGACCAGGATGGGAAAGGGGAAGGGCTCCCCGGAGGAGTGGGTCGTCCCGGTCAAGCGCGGCAGGATGCTCTACGAGATAAAGGGGGTGACCGCGGACATAGCCCGCGAGTCGCTCAGGCTCGCGTCGCACAAGCTGCCGCTGAAGACTAAGATCGTGGAGCGGGAGGTCTATCGTGAATCCAAGTGAGGTGCGTGACAGGTCCAACGCGGACCTGGTGAAGGAAGTCGAGAGGCTCCGGGACGAGGTTTTCAGGCTTCGCTTCCGCAAGGGCGCGGGTCAGCTCAAGGAGACCGCCAATATCAAGAAGGCGAGACGCGACCTCGCGCGCGTGCATACGGTAATGCGCGAGCGCGACATCGAGGCCCGCACGAAAGGAGGCGCGTAAGCCATGACTGGTATCCAATCGCGCAAGACTAGGACCGGGGTTGTGATGAGCACAGCCATGGACAAGAGCGTGACGGTCCGGGTGGAGCGGACGGTCAAGGACCCGGACTTCGGCAAATACCTGAGGCGCCGCAAGAAGTACATGGCGCACGACGAGGGCAACGAGTGCAAGAAGGGCGACGTGGTAGCCATACGGGAGTGCCGTCCCCTGTCCAGGCGCAAGCGCTGGAGGGTGGTCGAGATACTCGAGAAGGCCTCAGAGGTCGAGTGATGGGGAGGGCGCCATGAAGGCGCCCCCCGGCAGGAGAGCCATATGATTCAGCAGATGACAGAGCTGCAGGTTGCGGACAACTCCGGCGCGAAGCTGCTTCGGTGCATCAAGGTGCTCGGCGGCTCCAGGCGGCGCTACGCCGGCGTGGGCGACATAATCGTCGTTTCGATCAGGGAGGCGATGCCCAGGGCCAAGGTGAAGAAGGGCGACGTCAAGAGGGCGGTGATCGTGCGCACGAAGAAGGAGATAAAGCGCACAGACGGATCGACGATCAAGTTCGACGAGAACTCCGCGGTCCTCATCAGCGAGCAGGGCGAGCCGATCGGAACCCGCATATTCGGGCCGGTGGCAAGGGAGCTCCGCGCCCGCAAGTTCGTGAAGATCATATCGCTGGCACCGGAGGTGCTCTGATGAAGATACGCAAGGGCGACATGGTGAAGGTGACGACGGGGCGCGAGAAGGGGAAGACCGGCAGGGTGATGCGCCTTGACCCGAGGAAGAGCCTAGTGTGGGTCGAGCACCTCAACATGGTCAAGAGGCACCAGAAGCCGACGCAGTCGCACAAGCAGGGCGGCATAGTCGAGAAGGAGGCGCCGCTGGCGGTCTCCAACGTCATGTATTACGACGAGAAGGCGGGACGCGCGTCCAGGGTCGGTTACAAAACGGTCAAGGGCGAGAAGTTCCGCATCTCTAAGCGCTCCGGCGAGGTGATCGCCGCGGCGAAGGCGTGAGGCCCAAAGGCGCTCAAGGAGGAAGAAAGTGTCAGAGGACAAGGCGAAGAAGAAGAAAAAGGCCGAGGGCAAGGCCGCGAAGCCTGAGGGCGCAGAGGGCGCCGCGAAGGAGAAGCCGCGCCGCGAGGCGAAGCCGAAGGTGCCGTCCGAGCTCGAGCTCCGCTACAAGCGGGAGTGCATAGCCGAGCTGATGAAGCAGTTCGGCTTCAAGAACGTCATGCAGGTGCCGCGCCTGGCCAAGATCGTGGTGAACACCTCCACGAAGGAGGCGCTGGTGGACATCAAAATGCTCGAGCGCGCGGCGGAGGAGATAGGCCTCATCACCGGCCAGCGCGCCTGCATCACCAAGGCCAAGAAGTCGATCGCCAACTTCAAGCTCCGCAAGGGGCAGTCGATCGGCGCCAGGGTCACGCTGCGCGGCAAGACCATGTACGATTTCATGAACAGGCTCGTGAACATCGCGCTCCCGCGCGTGCGCGACTTCAAGGGCGTTCCTCCGCGCTCGTTCGACGGCCGCGGCAACTACACTCTGGGCATCACCGAGCAGGCGATATTCCCGGAGATCAACGTGGACAAGATGCAGAGGGTGAACGGCATGAACCTCACGTTCGTCACCACTGCCAAAAGCGACGAGGAGGGCAAGGCGCTGCTGGCGCTTCTCGGCATGCCCTTCAGGAGCGAATAGGGCGCATCAAGGGAGAGAGTATGGCAAAGACATCGCTGGTAGTTAAGTCGAAGCGCAAGCCGGCCTTCAAGGTCCGCGCATATAACCGCTGCCCGATCTGCGGGCGCCCCAGGGCGTACATGAGGCGCTTCGACATGTGCAGGATCTGCTTCAGGAACATGGCCCTCAGGGGCGATCT
The DNA here is from genome assembly GCA_016927275.1 of Pseudomonadota bacterium. Classification (NCBI taxonomy): domain Bacteria; kingdom Pseudomonadati; phylum Pseudomonadota; species Pseudomonadota bacterium. Next base: position 27,381 of record JAFGMW010000022.1, on the reverse strand, counting down.
TCCCGGCGTGGTGAAGTCGAGCTGGTAAACCAGGGCCTCGCTGGCGAGGCGAAAGAGAATGAGGTGAACAGATATGGTTGTCAACGACCCGATATCCGACATGCTGACGCGCATAAGAAACGCCGTACACGCGAAGCATGACAAGGTCACCGTGCCCTACTCCGGCATCAAGGAGGCGCTGGCAAGGGTCCTGGCCTCCGAGGGGTTCCTCAAGGCCGTGGACGTCGCAGGCGAGGGCACGAGGAAATCGATCGTGATCGATCTCAAGTATATGCCGGACGGCGAGCCGGTCTTCCGGAGCCTGGAGCGGACGAGCAAGCTCGGCAGGCGCTGCTACATCGGAGCGTCGGATATACGCCCCAACAGGCAGGGGGTGGGCGTCGCCATCCTCACGACCTCGAAGGGCGTAATGAAGGACGTGGACGCAAAGAGGCAGGGGCTCGGCGGAGAGGTCCTCTGCACAGCCTGGTAACAGGATAAAGGGAGAAAGAGAATGTCACGCATAGGCAAAAGGCCGGTGGTCGTCCCCAAGGGCGTCACTGCGAACATGAGCGGAACGCTTCTGACCGCGAAGAGCCCGAAGGGTGAGCTCTCCTTCGACATCAAGCCGGATCGCTTCCCCGGGGTCGCTGTCGAGCTCAAGGACGGGGCGGTCACGGTGACCAGGCGCGATGACGGCGTTCAGGGCAGGAGGGAGCAGGGCCTCGTGCGCGCGCTTGTGCAGAACATCATGACGGGGCTCTCCGACGGCTTCACGAAGGAACTGGAGATCATCGGCGTCGGCTACAAGGCCGAGGTCAAGGGCAAGGTGCTGGCGCTCAACCTAGGCTACAGCCACCCAATCGATTTCGAAATCCCGGCCGGCATAAAGATCGACGTGGACAAGCAGACGCGTGTGAAGATCACCGGCGCCGACCGCCATCTGGTCGGCGAGGTGGCGGCGCAGATCCGCAGGATGAGGCCGCCCGAGCCGTACAAGGGCAAGGGGATCAAATACGCAGGGGAATACGTGCGCCGCAAGGTCGGCAAGGCCGCGGCGGGTGCTACGGGAGGTTGATAAATGGCGATGAAACTCACAGGGCGCGAGCGCCGCAAGAGGCGCATCCGCAAGAACGTCTTCGGGACCGCCGACAGGCCGAGGCTTTCGGTCTTTCGAAGCCTCAGGCACATCGGCGCCCAGGTGATAGACGACACCGCCGGCACTACGCTGTGCGCGGCCTCGACTTGCGAGAAGGGTCTGGCAGGCGGCGGCAAGACGGGCAACCGCGCGGCCGCAAAGCTGGTCGGCGAGGCGATCGCGGAGCGCGCGAAGGCCAAAGGTGTGGAGAAGGTCGTCTTCGACCGGAACGGAAGCATCTTTCACGGCCGCGTGAAGGAGCTGGCGGACGCAGCGCGGCAGAAAGGATTGAAGTTCTGATATGAGGAGAGACTTCGAACAGGGAACTAAATCCGAGCTCATCGAGCGCGTGGTCCACATCAGCCGCGTCGCCAAGGTGGTCAAGGGCGGAAAACGCTTCAGCTTCTCGGCGCTGGTTGTCGTCGGCGACGGAAACGGCCGCGTCGGCGTGGGCCTCGGCAAGGCGAAGGAGGTGCCCGCTGCCATAAAGAAGGGCACCGACCAGGCCAAGCGCGAGATGGTTAAGGTCAACGTGATATCCGACACCATACCGCATGAGGTGTTCGGGAGGTTCGGGGCCGGCAAGGTCGTCATGAAGCCGGCTTCCCCCGGTACTGGCGTCATTGCGGGCGGCCCGGTCCGCGCCGTGGTGGAGGCGGCGGGCATCCGCAACATCCTGACGAAGTGCATAGGGACAAACAACCCGCACAACGTCATCAAGGCGGCCTTGGACGGGCTTTCGCAGCTGATCTCGCCCGAACAGAAGGCGCTCATGAGGACAGGCGATGACCAAGGCAATCAGGGTTAAACTGGTGAGGAGCGCTTGCGGCAGGATCCCGAAGCACCGCGGGACGGCGCTGGGCCTGGGGCTCAGAAGGACCGGCGACGAGCGTGTGCTCGAGGACACCCCGGCGGTGCGCGGCATGGTGGCCAAGATCCCCTATCTCGTCGAGATAGTCGAGGAGGGGCTCTCCATCGAGCCGTCGCGCGGGCGCGGCTAAAAAAGTGCTGCTGCGCCCAGGCGGCGCGGCGAGGAGATACTCAAGATGAGGCTCAACGAGATACCGAGGCCTGCCGGCAAGCAGGCGAAGCGCACGAAGAGGGTCGGCCGAGGGACCGGGTCCGGATGGGGCGGGACAGCGGGCAGGGGCCACAAGGGCCAGAAGGCCCGCGCGGGCTCGGGCGGAAAGATGGGCTTCGAGGGCGGGCAGATGCCGCTCTCGCGCAGGCTTCCCAAGCGCGGCTTCACCAACATATTCCGCACCGAGTACGCGGTGGTCAACCTCGACAAGCTCGCGGGGATTGCTCCCGGCACCGAGGTGACCCTCGAGGCGCTGATCGAGAGCGGCCTGGTGAGAAAAGGCATGGACGGGCTCAAGGTCCTCGGCAGGGGCGAGATCACGAGCGCCCTCACGGTCAAGGCAGCTGCGTTCTCCGATTCCGCCCGGAAGAAGATAGAAGCGGCGGGCGGAAAGGCCGAGGTAGTGCGTGGCTGACAGCATAACCAACATAGCGAAGATACCCGAGCTCAGGAAGAGGATATTCTTGACGATCCTCCTGCTCGGCGTCTACCGCATCGGCATATTCGTGCCGACGCCGGGCATCTCCGCTGACGCCGTCCGAAACATCGTATCCCAGGGCACGGTCTTTGAAATCTTCAACCTGTTCTCCGGCGGCGCGCTTGCCCAGTTCTCGGTCTTCGCCCTTGGCATAATGCCCTATATCAGCGCGTCGATCATCTTCCAGCTCCTGACGGTGGTGGTCCCCTCCATAGAGAGGCTGTCGAAGGAGGGGGAGGGCGGGCGCAAGAAGATCACCCAGTACACGAGGTACGGCACGGTCGTGCTCGCCCTGGTGCAGGGCCTGGGGATCAGCGTCGGCCTGCATAAGCAGGGCGCGGTTCTGCCGGGCGTGCCGGTCTGGGAGTTCTATCTGACGACGATGGTCACGCTGGCGGCCGGCACCTCATTCCTCATGTGGCTGGGCGAGATGATAACCGAGCGCGGTATCGGAAACGGCATCTCCCTCATAATCTTCGCCGGCATCGTGACCCGCATCCCGGTCGGCTTCCGCGACGCGTGGGCCACCAAGGAGCAGTACGGCGGGTTCTTCGGTTTCCTGATGCTGCTCGCCTTCATCGCGATCATCATAGCCATCATCATATACGTCGAGAGGTCCTATCGGAAGATACCGGTGCAGTACGCCAAGCGCGTGGTGGGCAACAAGATGTACGGCGGCCAGGCCTCGCACCTCCCGCTCAAGGTCAACACCGCGGGCGTCATCCCGGCGATATTCGCTTCCTCCATCATCATGTTCCCCGCGACGATAGCGCAGTTCTCTCCGGGCGGCGTGATGCAGAAGGTGGCGGCCACTCTCTCCACCGGGTGGTTCCACAGCGCGCTCTACGGCGGGCTGATCATCTTCTTCGCGTATTTCTACACCGCGGTGACCTTCAACCCGGTCGACGTGGCGGAGAACATGAAGAAGTACGGCGGGTTCATCCCGGGGATCAGGCCGGGCAAGAACACCTCGGACTACATAGACAGGGTGCTCACGCGCATCACGCTCGGCGGGGCGCTCTACGTGGCTGCGATATGCCTGCTTCCGTACTTTTTGATACAGAGGTTCGGCATACCGTCTTCGCTGGCGTACACGTTCGGCGGCACCTCGCTGCTGATCGTCGTCGGCGTGGCGATGGACACGCTGGCCCAGATAGAATCGCACCTGCTCACCCGCCACTACGAGGGGTTCCTGGGGGCAAAGGCGGGCGGCCGATTCCGCGGGAGGAGAAGCTGAGCAGCTGCCAGCTCAAAGCTCAAAGCTGAAAGGTTAAGAGGATGACCGAGGCGATACGCATAATATTGATGGGGCCCCCGGGCTGCGGCAAGGGGACCCAGGGAAAGATGCTCGAGGAGAGATATTCGATCCCTCAGCTCTCCACCGGCGACATGCTCCGCGCGGCGGTCGGCGAGGGCACAGAGGTCGGCAGGAAGGCGCGCTCCTACATGGAGAGCGGCGCCCTGGTGCCCGACGAGGTCATCATAGGCATAATGAGGGAGCGCCTTGCGAAGCCCGACTGTGAAAGGGGCTATATACTCGACGGGTTCCCCCGCACCGTGGCGCAGGCCGAGGCGCTGGAGAGGATGCTCTCGGAGATGAAGCAGGGGCTTCTCGCCGCGATCAACCTGGACGTACCTGACGACGAGGTCGTCGCCAGGATAGCGGGCCGCAGGCAGTGCGAGAAGTGCGGCACCGGCTACCACGTTCTTTTCAAGAAGCCGGCCCGCGACGGCGTCTGCGACGCGTGCGGCGGCAGGCTCTACCAGCGCGCGGATGACAACGAGGAGACGGTCCGCGCCAGGCTCGCGAACTACAAGCGCCAGACCGAGCCTTTGCTCGGCCACTACGAAGGGAAGGGGCTTTTGGCCAACGTTAAGGGCGTCGGGGGCATAGATGAGATATACGGGAACATCTGTTCTTTGATTGATAAGAGGGCTGCCTCGGGGTGTAAATGATAGCGCTCAAGTCCAGGGACGAGGTCGAGAAGCTGAGAAAGGCCAACAGGATCGCCGCTGAGGCGATGGTGAAGGTCGGCGAGTCGATAGCGCCCGGCGTCACCACCATGGACCTGGAGCGCATCGCCACCGAGCTCATCGAGGCCAGGGGCGCGCGGGCCGCGTTCCCGACAGTGCCGGGTTACAGGCATACTCTCTGCGTCTCGGTGAATGAGCAGGTCGTCCACGGCATCCCGGGCAGGCGCATGCTCGAGACGGGCGACATAGTCAGCGTGGACTGCGGCGTGCTGCTCGACGGTTTCTACGGCGACCACGCCGTGACCTTCCCCGTGGGAAAGGTCGGAGAAGAGGCGAAACGGCTCCTCGAGGCGGCGAAGCTGGCCCTGAAGAGCGGCATCGAGGCGGCGGTAGTCGGCGGGCATCTCCACGACATATCCGCTGCCATCGAGAGCGTTGCCACGGAGGCGGGGTTCACCGTGGTCCGCGATTACGTGGGCCACGGGATCGGACGGGAGCTCCACGAGGACCCGCAGGTGCCGAACTTCGGCACCGCAGGCACCGGCATGAAGCTCAGGCGCGGGCTGGTGATTGCGCTGGAGCCGATGCTGAACGTCGGCACGCACGAGGTAGAGGTCCTCTCCGACGGGTGGACGGTGGTCACGAAGGACCGCAGGCTCTCGGCGCACTTCGAGCACGTGGTCGCCATAATGGACGAGGGCCCCGAGGTCCTGACCGTGATGTAGACAAGGCAGTGACGAGAGGCAAAATGCCCAAGCAGGAAGCGATACAGGTCGAGGGGAAGGTGCTGGAGACGCTCCCGAACGCGATGTTCAGGGTGGAGCTGCCGAACGGGCACAAGGTCCTGGCCCACGTCTCGGGAAAGATGAGGATGCACTTCATTAAGATACTGCCCGGCGACAGCGTGACGATAGAGCTGTCGCCGTACGACCTCTCGAGAGGGAGGATCATATACCGCGCGAAGTGACACCCGGAGGGTGTCATCCTGAGCGAAGCGAAGGATCCCCGTCGTTTGGGATCGGATGGAGGAAGTCATGAAAGTACGTTCGTCGGTCAAAAAGATATGCGACAAATGCAAGATCATCCGCCGTCGCGGGATCGTCAGGGTGATCTGCCCGAACCCCAAGCACAAGCAGAGGCAGGGATACAAATAACAAAGGAGTAAGACATGCCACGCATAGCAGGTGTAGACATTCCGGGGAAGAAGAGATCGGTCGTAGCCCTCACCTATATCTACGGGATCGGGCCGACCACCTCCAGAAAGGTCCTCAAGATGGCGGGGATCGAAGAGAGCCTGCGCGCCGACGACCTCTCCGAGGCCCAGATATCCAAGATCCGCGAGGTGCTCGAGTCGGGCTTCAAGGTGGAAGGAGACCTGCGCAGGGAGGTGCAGGGCAACATTAAGCTCCTCAAGGACATAGGCGCCTACCGCGGGCACAGGCATATCAGGAAGCTGCCGTGTCACGGGCAGCGCACGCGCACCAACGCCAGGACGGCCAAGGGCCGCAAGCGCATCGCGGTGGCCGGCAAGAAGCTGGCGCCGATGTCGAAGTAAAAAAACGGCGGGCCGCGGGGCCTTTTCCCCGGGCCCTTGGAGGACATGATGGCAACTGCTGAGAGCGCTGTAGAGGTCAAAAAAGTAAAGCCGAAGAAGGGCAAGAAGCGGGTGAAGAAAAACGTGCCGGTCGGCATCGTGCACATCCGCTCAACCTTCAACAACACGATCATCACGGTCACGGACCTCAAGGGCAACGTGCTCTCGTGGTCGTCGGCCGGGGTCCGCGGATTCAAGGGGTCCCGCAAGAGCACGCCGTTCGCCGCCCAGCTGGCCGCCGAGGATGCGGTCCGCAAGGCTTACGACCACGGCCTCCGCTCGGCGGTCGTCTACGTGGACGGCCCGGGGGCGGGCCGCGAGTCGGCGCTCAGGGCTCTCACCAAGACCGGCGTCAAGGTCACCGGCATCAGGGACATCACCCCGATCCCGCACAACGGGTGCAGGCCGCCGAAGAAGAGACGAGTCTGACACCGGCTGTGAATGGTGATCGGTGGGCAGTGAGCAGTTTTTTTCGGGTCACGGATAATGGATCACGGATCACGGGTTTTTTTGGAGGAAACATGGCAAGGTATCGGGAGTCATATTGCAGTTGTTGCCGCAGCGGCGGGATGAAGCTCTTCCTCAAGGGAGACCGCTGCTTCACAGACAAGTGCGCCTACGAGCGGCGCCAGTATCCACCGGGGCAGCACGGCCAGGCGCGCCGCAAACTCTCCGAGTACGGCACCCAGCTCAGGGAGAAGCAGCGCGCAAAGCAGATGTACGGCATCCTGGAGAAGCAGTTCAGGCGCTATTTCCATATGGCGGACAGGATGAAGGGCGTCACAGGCGACAACCTGCTCGTGCTCCTGGAGCGCAGGCTCGACAACATGGTCTACCGCATGGGGTTCGCCCGCTCCCGCAGCCAGGCGAGGCAGATGGTCCGGCACGGCCACTTCGAGGTCAACGGTCGCAGGGTGAACATCCCCTCATACCTCGTGAGGCAGGGCGACGCGGTCACGGTCCGCGAGAAGAGCCGCAAGGTCACGGCGATCATGGAGGCCATGGAGTCCGTGGAGCGCCGCGGGCTCCCGGAGTGGCTGATGCTCGAGAAGGACAAGTTCCAGGCCAAGCTCATGGCATATCCGTCGCGCGAGCAGCTGACCATGCCCATCCAGGAGCAGCTTATTGTCGAGCTGTACTCGAAATAAAAAGTGACCTGTGATCAGGGATCGGGGATCACTGACACCGATCGCCGGTCACTGATCAGTGATAACAAGGCGCTGTGGAGCCGGCGGTGAAAATGCCGGCGTGGAGGCGCCAGGGAGGATGCGATGTACAGAAACTGGAGAAGGATGATCAAGCCGCGGGGGCTGGAGTTCGACAGGGAGGAGTTGACCCCTACGTACGGCAAATTCGTGGCGAGGCCCCTCGAGCGCGGGTTCGGCATCACGCTCGGCAACGCGCTGCGCAGGGTGCTCCTCTCCTCGCTGCAGGGCGCGGCGGTCACCTCGGTCCATATCGACGGGGTGCTGCACGAGTTCACGAACGTGCCCGGCGTCAAGGAAGACATCACCGACATGGTGCTGAACATCAAGCAGCTCAGGCTCAAGCTCCACGAGGGAGAAACGGACACCATAAAGATCGACTTTCAGGGGGAGAAGGAGATCAAGGCCGGGGATCTCGTCACGTCTGAGAAGATAGAGGTGCTCAATCCCGACCTCCACATAGCGACCGTGGGCCCCGAAGGAAAGCTCAAGGCGATGATGGCGGTGAGGATGAACAAGGGGTACGTCCCCGCCGAGCAGAACAAGAGGCCCGAGGACCCTGTGGGCGTGATCCCGATAGACTCGATCCACACCCCGATCGTGCGCTGCAACTACAACGTGACCAACGCCCGAGTCGGACAGCGGACCGACTACGACAGGCTCACGATGGAGATCACCACCGACGGGTCGGTGAGGCCGGACGACGCGCTCGCGTTCGCGGCCAAGATACTCAAGGAGCAGCTGCAGATATTCATCAACTTCGACGAGGTGTCGGAGCCGGCGGAGGAGCTCATAAGCGAGGAGAAGCCGGCGCTCAACGAAAACCTCTACCGCCGCGTCGACGAGCTGGAACTGTCGGTCCGCTCGGCCAACTGCCTGCAGAACGCCAACATAAAGTACATCGGCGAGCTCTGCCAGAGGTCCGAGCCCGAGATGCTCAAGACCAAGAACTTCGGCCGCAAGTCGCTCAACGAGATCAAGGAGATCCTCACGAGCATGGGCCTTTCGCTCGGCATGAAGCTGGACGGATTCACCGTGGAGGACGCGGAGAGGTACAGGCCGAAGGACGTGGAATAAAACTGTGACTGGTGACTGGTGACTCGTGACTCGTGACTGGTGATCGGTCGGAATGAAAAGGGTTAATATATGAGACATCATTGTGCTACGAACAAGCTGGGGCGAACCAGGGCGCACCGCGATGCGATGCTGGCCAACATGGCCGCCTCGCTCATAAGGCACGGCAGGATCGAGACGACGCTGCCCAAGGCCAAGGTCCTTCGCGGCCTGGCGGACCGCATCGTCACCCTGGGCAAGAGAGGGACGCTGGCGGCCCGCAGGCGCGCCATCGCCATCGTCCGTGATCCCAAGGCCGTCAGGATCGCGTTCGAGGACCTCGCCCCGCGCTTTGCCGAAAGGCAGGGCGGCTACACGCGCGTGCTCAAGCTCGGCTGGCGCCACGGCGACTCGGCGCCCATGGCTGCCATCGAGTATCTCTCGACCGCCGAGGGCGGGCAAGCGGCTGCGCCGCATGGCGAGAAGGGCGCTGCCAAACCCAGGGCGGGGAAGGCCCCGGCTGAGAAGGCCGCTAAAAAGCAGGCAGCGGGCAAGGCGGCAAAGCCGCGGCTCGAGAAGAGGGCCAAGGCGCCCGCCAGGGGGAAGTCGACCGCGAAGAAGGCCCCTGCATCCAGGGCCCGCAAGTCCGGCAGGGGGGACTAGATAGAAGCTCAAAGCTGAAAGAAAGACATGAAGAGAATCTGGTACGTGATTGTTGCGGCCGGCGTCGCCATACTGGCGATGCCGGCCTTGCAGTATCTGACCCGCCCGGCGGCAGGCGATGCAGCCCCGCATTTCATGCTCCGATCCGGGGACAACGCCGAAGTGAGCCTCGAGGGCTTGAGCGGGAGGCCGGTGATCCTGCACTTCTGGGCCAGCTGGTGCGGCGTCTGCATGCGCGAGCTGCCTTCCCTGGCCAGGCTTCAGGGCGACTACGCTGACAGGGGGCTGGCTGTTCTGGCCGTCTCCATCGACGAACGGCCTGCCGATGCGACGGCCGCGGGAGAGGCGCTCGCGCCCGGCCTCGCGGTCCTCTTCGACCCGGACGGGGCTGTGGCCGACTCCTACCACAGCTTTGCCGTGCCCGACACGGTGTTCGTGGACAGGGGCGGCAGGATAGCGTGGCGCGGGGCAGGGCCCCTTGAGTGGGACTCGCCGGATGTGCGCGACCGCGTCGATGGACTGATAGGGGGGGTCGAATGAGGCGCATCGCAGCGCTCATCTCGCTGGCTGCCCTCGTTGCCTGTTTCGCCGGCCGGGTCGCTGCGGCCGAGAAGAAGGGAAAACTCGAGGGCTTCGAGGGAGAGATAGAGAAGTCGGAGCCGAGGCGCCATGAGGATGGCCGCGATCACCGTCACGATCATGAGCGGCGCGGTGCGGGCCCGGCCGGCGGAACGGAGATCGCGGCCGAGGGCTTCATGTCGGTCTTCTACTCCTTCTTCCTCACAGGGCTCGGGATGACCGGCGCTGTCTCCTCAAAGGAGATGTACGAGGAGCTCAAGCTCTCGGAGAGCCCCGCCCTCCCCACGATAAAGGTGGACGCGTCGTATCAGTACGTCTTTGACGGCATCCACGGAGCTGCGGGAAAGGTCGAGGCCGGATATCTCATGCTCGGCGCGCAGGCGGAGTACATAAGGTACATGGAGGGCGGGGCTCGCGACCTCGATTTCATATCGGGGCACGGGCTGCTGCGCACTCTCTTTGCGCAGTTCCTGGGGGTGAATCTCGCCATGGGGGTGAAGTCGCTCAAGGGCGCGAACTGGCATTCCGGGTTCGAGTTCGGCTTTCCCTCGTACATCTATTTCACGCGGCACCTGACCCTGGACATACAGCCGTACATGGCGTTCATAAACGGAAAGAACGTCTACGACATAACGGGCGGTCTTGCTTACAAGTACAAGGCGGTGGGGGCCAGGGCCTTCTACAGGATGATAAAGACCGGGGGAGAGACGATCCACGGCCCCGGGGGCGGGCTGTTTATACAATGGTAACTCGCTGATTTCGCTGAAAAATTGTTGACTTTCAACGGTTTCTCAATGATATATCCGAGCCCATAAAGGGCTATACGTTCTTTCATAAAATGTCGGGTTGGTGGGGCTGTAGCTCAGTTGGGAGAGCGCTTGAATGGCATTCAAGAGGTCGAGGGTTCGACTCCCTTCAGCTCCACTGACCCGATATTTTTTTGTGTCGAAAGATCATGCGGCATTTGAATTGAAGTGGCCGTCCAAGATCAGGGCCTGTTCCAAAGGCACAAAAAAACCCCCGGAGGACCGGGGGTTTTTTGTGACAAGAGACGATGTTATTCAATGATGACCGTTGAAGGCATTGGCCAGCTCATCACCTGGTTGAACCTGGCCAGACCGTCTCCGCCTAGCGCGCTGAGCGGATACATGAAGAATAGGTCCTCGGTCTTGTCCTGCTTCAGGAGGCCTGTGTCTATATATGCGCCTCGCTGCATGTTGGGATTGTTGGATGCATACCCCGCCATCCAGTAGACTTTGTTCGCGGGGAGAATGACTGTGAGCGCCTGTGTCGCTGATGGTGGCGAGGGGCAGCTGACCAGTTTGAAATATCCGTTCTTCTTCGGCTGACAGCTGTTGCCTGAGCATGTGGCGGTGTCGATCTCGAATACCCTGAGCTGGCCCGTCACAGGGTCGTTGGTCTCATAGCCGCCCGGCCCCTGCGGCCCTGCGGACATATTGCCAGCCTTGCAGTAAAGCTTTACAGTATATTTATCCTTGGAAATCTGCATCATATGCTGTTTTTCTATTTGCTGCGGTTTTACCACTTGCACTGCCCTCTTCTCCGCACCGTAAGCCGTGCTGACTGCAAAACCTAAAGACACCGCTACTGCCAGGACCAGTATTCTTTTCATCGGCGACCTCCTTTATTTAGCAGTAATTATAAATCATAAAGACCCTGCGTCTTATAACAGTAATATTTATGCCATGCCTTGATATAAAAAATCAACCTAAATTCGTTGTTATTTCAACGGTATTTTTAAATCGTGAACTTATCAAATTGAAGATATGTCGGATAATGTCAATATTTTGACGAAGTCGAAGGGCTGATTGGCTTGATTATTTCTATCGCTGGCCGCAGAACTCACGGAACTTGTCGAGGTATCCCCGGGCCCAGGGCTGGTCGGGATACCTGTCCCACCCCTCGCAGATGTTCCTCCAGGCCTTGCGCTGCTCATTGGAGCCCGGGGCTATCACGCTTATGGCGCCGTAGTAGTTGATCCTCAGGTCGTGCAGTTTGCCGGCCCTCTCAGGGTCCATGGTCCCGCGCACGTATCTCTTCACGGACAGCCTGAGGATATTGCGGGCCTCTTCCAGCTCGCTCGAGTACGGCGCGATCTCGTTGAGGGCCACGATGGCCTCGTACTCGTATATCTTCGCCCTGATGGCCTTCATCAATATGGGGACGGTCATGCCGTCGCCTTCGCTGCCTATGCGTTTCAGGATATCGAAGGCCCTGCTGACCATCACTCCGTTGCGGTTCATGGACCACAGCCGGGAAGGATCGCTCTCGATGGTTATGTCTATCGCCTTCACGATCGCCGTAAGCAGCCTATCTTTTTGCCTTTTCTCAAGCTCGTTGTCCCTTATGTACTTCTCGATCCAGATCGTGGCGTTCCAGGTGCTCAGCTCCTCGCAGGCATTGATGTCGTCCTTGGACGGCTCGCGCCCGGACGGGTCCGACAGGGTGCAGGTGCCGTCCGACTCGTTGTTGAACTCGATATTCTCAAGATAGTAGAGGAACTCGCTGGCGAGCATCATCTTTCGGAAGAGCTCGGGGCCCTCGCGGCAGGTGACCGAGTAGAAGGTCTCGCACCTCAGCTGCTCGGTCGAGGTGTCCTCGATGTAGTCGTCGTACCTCTCGATGCGGCACTCGTAGCCCTTGGCCTTCATCTCTGCATGGAAGGCCACGGCGAGGTCTTCGCAGAATGGGGTCTTCTCCGGGGCGTTGTTGAGCGCGGGTTTGCAGCTGAAGATCTTTGTCTCGATGGTCCACCCCCCGTTGGTGAAGTCCCTGTGTCCTGCAGATATTATCGGCGAATTTTTGGAAAAGGTGCGCGGTTTTTCAGGGCACAAAAAAACCCCCGGGAAACCGGGGGTTTTTTGGATCTCACAGCATGTGACAATGCTTATTCAATGGGCGGCTGGTAACCTTTCCAGTTCCATATCTCATTAACAGCCTTGGGCATCGGCGTGACGAAGTTGAGTCCCACGTCCGGTTTGTCCTTGTTGACTTGGGTGTGTGTGAAGGCGCCCTTTGCCATGCTTATTTTACCGTCTGTGAGCTTTCCTGCGAACTTCCACATGGCATTCACCGGCGTCGAGAAGCTGATGGTCGGACCCCAGGAGGTTTCTGTCGGCGCCTGCGGGCACACCCGGTCAATCCAGTAGCCTTTATCTTTCTGCGTTCCGTCCGGGTTGACTTCAAAGCCCTTGATATGGGCAGTGGGCGGGCATTGCACATACGCCGTCATGGTGGGGATATGTACTTTGGCCTTGACCGCTTGCGGCTCCGCTTTGATCACCTGTTTCTTCTGCACCTCTGCGATCGCAGTGCCCGCGATTGCCAGTGCTGCCAGTGCTGCCAGTGCAACAACAGTCAATCTCCTCATCTCACACCTCCCTTGGCTATTGCGTTGATTCTGCCTTTTCATCCGATTGCGCGTCACTCTATTTGCTTTGTGTGTCAATGTCAAATACATAAAGTCCGCTTGAGCCTATCTTATGAGGTTTTGCTGGATGTCTGGGAGGGTAAATCCGGGGCCTCAAGCCACAGAGGGTGGACATTCCACTATCTGCCGGGTTTTGCGATCCCCGGCAGCATGAGCTGCGCGCCGAGAACCATTTTGGCGGGCGCGCCCGGCACGATCGGGGCGGCCCTTTTTGACAGGATGTAATGCGCGGCGCCTTTGTCCTGTGTCTTTCCGAAATCGAGCGCGAGCTGATCGCCCCCCGTGGTCCCCTTGCGCTTCATCCTGCGGGGCCCGTTGCCGCGCACGACCGCATTGTCCTTCGCCCTCTTTCGACGCCCGGCTGTCGTCGCAGCCTTCGGCTCCTTGAGATCGAGCGGAAGCGCCTTGGCCCTCTTCTCCTTGGCCGTTTTCAGCAGCTCCGCTGCCTTGCGATCGGGCACCGAGCCGGCGAACATGGTGGCCAGCGTGTTGATGAGCGGGGCGAGGTCCACCCCCGCATCGGCCATCTGCTCGAGTTTTTTCATGAGGGCGGGCGGCGCTGCCCTGTCGCGGCCGATCATGCCGGGGCTGAACCCGAGCCTGTTCGCGCAGAACGCGTTGATGGTCCTGCAGGTCTTGTTGTCGCGCACGATCCTCGACAGCCACCCTGCAAGGCCGTGCAGGCTCCGCGTGTGCCAGTAGAGCACGGTCAGAGCCGTCAGCCTGCGCACCTCGTCGGGCACGTCCTGCCTGTGGATCGCCTTCTCGATCTCCGCCGGCGTCATGGGCAGGACGAAGGGCATGAGCAGGCGCAGGAAGGACTTTGCCCCGAGGTTAAGGTCGTCCTGATGCAGGGCGAGCATGTCCCTGTAGAGGTCGCGCACAGACGCGCCGTCGTATCCCGCGTCCGCGTGCACGGTGCTGTCAAAGCGCGCGTACTCGGCCTTCGCCCTGCGTATCCTGTCCGCGTCCTCGACTCTCCTGTACATGCGCCCTATGGCGCCGGCGCTGTCGCTCTCGATGCCGGTTACGTCTATCTCCGCGGAGCCGAGCTGCGATCTCACGCCCAAGGCGTCGATGTCGAGATACCACCTGCGCTTGAGCGTTATCTCCTGCTCCCTCCGCTCCACCAGGGTCGCCGCGTGCCACGGCGATACGCCGTCCCCGAGCACGACCGCGAACACGTTGACGAGGGTGCGCGGCCATCCGTCCCAGCCCTTCCACTCCCTTATCATGCGCTCATCCACGAGCAGCTTCTCCGACATGAACCCGTCGAAGGCGGGCGAGGTGGGGTTCGGCGGTATGGGCAGCGGGTCCAGCCGTCCCCTGCGCAGCGAGGAGACGATCTCGAAGGCCATCTTCTTGGAGAGGAGCCTCGTCGCGGCATCCGCGCCATGCTCGTATCCGTCCATCCCCTTCGTGACGCCGAGCTTTTTCAGCGCGGAGTCGACGATCCTCTGCGGCGTGTATTCCTGGGGCCTGTTGAGCCCCCAGATCATCTCGTCGAGCCTCTTTCGGAACAACCTCGGTTCGAGCTCTGGAGCTTCGTGCTCGATCGGTCTGGCTGGGTCGTCGTCGTACACGACATACGGCTCTTGAGAGGAGCTCGCAGGCCTTACCTGGGGAGGCAGGCCCCCGAGCTCCCTCATGAGCCAGTTGACCGCTATCCTGTCGCCGCGGTTGTATTTCTTGGCAAAGGCTTTGAATATGAGATTCCTGTCGTAATCGCCGCTCCTGGCTATCCTGATCTGCTCGGCCACCTCCTCGGGTAGTATGCCCCGATCGATGAGCTTCTCGATCCGGTCCAGCGCGTCGTGCTGTATGCGGGTCATCTTAACCATGGCGCGTTCTCCCTGGGCCTGTCCAGAGGCCCACATCCATCGTTCTCGGCAGGATCCCGAAAAAGTTGCTACGAAAAGACCGCCCCTCCTAGTCAAATTATATATAAAAAACAATAATTTACAGCTTAAGGGGTGGAATGCCAAGCGCCCTCTCCAGGATCTTTTGCGCAGGATCGAACAAAGACACATCGTTCAGGCCAAGGCGATCGATATCAGCGAGCGCTCGTTCAGGGACCATGCCCACTATCTCGCTCCCGGTAACGCTCGCGCCGAACTCAGCTGCGAGTTCGCTGCACGCCGCGAAGACCGCGGCCAGCGGCGCTGCATCGATGTCGAGGATGTTTGTGGTCACCTGCGCGCGGCCGTACTCGGGGATGAACCAGCCGCGCGCCTCGAGCGACTCGAAGCGGCGGGAACCGCTGCCGGACGACCTGATCTCCGCGGCGATCCTCTTCGCTATGCCCGCGTCGTCGGTGTCCAGGTTCACGTTGAAGGCGACCAGTACCCTGCGTGCGCCGACAGCTGTGGCGCCAGATCTCGCGTTGAACTCGCAGGGCCCGAAATCTGGTCTCCACTTCGGGTCTTTCAGTTTTTCCTTAAGCCCCTCGTACTCGCCCCTGCGGATGTCAGGGAGCCTCTTTCGCTCAGACCTCGCCGCCGCCTCTGCGTAGAGATACACAGGTATTCCGAGTTCGTTGCCCACGCGCCAGCCCAGCTTCTTCGCGAGCTCGACGCACTCCTGCATGGTAGCGTTGAGGAGCGGCACGAAGGGGCACACGTCGCATGCCCCGATCCTCGGGTGCGCCCCGTGTTGGAGGCGCATGTCGATGAGCTCGACGCCTTTCTCGATCGATCTGAACGCAGCCTCGAGCAAGGCCTCCGGAGGCCCTGCGAAGGTGTAGACCGTGCGGTTTGTCCCTTCGCCGGGGTCCACGTCCATGAGCGAGATCTCTTGCACGGATCTGATGGCCGAGGAGATGGCCTCTATCTTCGCTTTGTCCCGGCCCTCGCTGAAATTGGGCACGCACTCGATGAGCTTCACCGCTCCTCCGGAGTCCCGAGCCTTATAGGTGAAAACCCGCTGAAGGGCAAGACAGGCGGGTTTTATCGAATCTGAATCATAAAATCATTGAATCATGGGAAGGTTAGGTCTGTTTAGGCATGGACTGCTTTAAGTTTCGGATATCTAGAAAGAACTTTAAGGTACAGTAAAAATCCTTGAAATTACGCATAAATATGAATATGGATCATGTTCGGTTTGTGCACAGGCCTTCGAGTTTATCGACGACAGTAGTTCACAGAGGGAGGTCAAATGCGCTCCACGATGAACTTCACCATAGGCGGCAACACGCCAATCCAGAGCCAACTGCTTGGGCCATCATTGAATGGCATAAAGGTGGGCGTCATGGATCCATCGTTTGATTCGTTCTCAGCGGTCGCGCGCTGTGGCAGAGAGTCGGAGTTCTCCGCGAGCACCATCTGCGCCATTTCAGCTTTTGCGCGATTCGGCGGGGGGTCGGGCGCCGGCAGCGTGTCCGGAGGGGGGAGGGGATCCCCGCCTTCAGGGGGCGGATCGGGCGACGACGCCAGGCTGAGAAAGCGATTCCCCGCGCTCCTGGACAGGACCGCGACGCCGGAGAAGGAGCTCGACCTGCTCGAGGACGCGATCACCGGCGGCGAGGATGGGTTCAGCTGGATGGAGATGGTGCGCCGGGCCGCCGCGGGAGAGCCCTATTACGCCTCGCTCATGGGCAGGCCTCTCGCGAAGAAGCTCTTCGAGATGACCAGGGGGGTGCTCGTCCCCTCGCCCGACAACTTCACCCCTGAGGAGAGGACGCCCTGGGGGGGCACCATCATCCCGCAGATGAAGATGGGGCTTCGCATCTGGGCGAAGGGCCTTGTCGTGGGCGAGTCGTGGGAGATATCCGGTCATCCCAGATTTCCGAACAGCTTCGCCGTCGAATACGCGGGGAAGAGGACCACCGTGGAGGTGGCACAGCTAGCGGCGATGTTCTCGAGAAACCTCTACGGGCCTCTCGCGCCGTCGAACGAGATCACCTCCATGCCGTTTCTCGTCAAACTGCTCAACTCCGGCAGCTGGTCCGAATACATCCCCGAGTTCATGAAGATACTCGGGGAGCTCGATGATATGCCGAAGTCCGGCGCGTGGAGGGGCGCGGTCGGGGCGACCTCGTCCCTTCAGGAACTCGGCGGCAGAAATTACGACGATATCCACCAGGGGATGCTCGCGCTCGAGAGGGAGATCAAGGGCGATATCCCGCAGGCGGCTGAACTCCGGGACCTTCACAGGCGGATGCTCGCGAAGAACCTCTCGGTCCAGGTGCATCCCCGTTCCGGCTTCAAGGGCATGGCCCCCGGCGAGCACTCCAAGACGGAGGCGTGGATCATCGTCGATGCGGAGGAGGGCGCAGGCCTCTATCTGGGGCTCAAGGAGGGCGTGACGAAGGAGCGGTTTGCCGCTGCGCTCAATTCAGGGGACGACGTGACGCGATTCCTCAACTTCGTTCCTGTCTGCGCGGGCGACGTGTTCTTCATCCCCGCCGGCACGATACACGCCATAGGCGCCGGCGTCCTTCTCGTGGAGCCTCAGGAGACCTCGGAGACCACCTACCGCGTCTTCGACTACGGCAGGGTGGACGACATGGGGAGGCCGAGGCAGCTCCACGTGGACCAGGCCATGGCTGCGACCATCTGGGACGGGCCGAGGGGGCCGGCCGCGGTCTCCGCGCTCCGCAGGATGCCGGAGCCCGTGGCATCATCAGGCGACAACGTCCAGATGGCCGAGAGGCTGTTCGACGAGCCGTTCGCAAGGGGTGAGCGCCTCCGCATGACCAGGGGCGAGGTGTTCGAGGGCGAGGGCGGCGTGTTCAGGGGCTACACTGTGATAGAGGGCGCGGTGTCGGTAGTCAGAAAATCAGACAGCACGCTCCAGGGCGAATTCAGGAAGGGACAGTCGTTCATGGTGCCGGCGGCCATGGGAGATTTTGCGATAAGAGGGTTGTCTGGCCGGAACGTGATGATCGAGACCTCAGCGGCAGCATCGTAACCGCCCCTGCGCGGGGCCTTCAAGGGAGGGGATATGAGGGTCATGCCGAATGTCTACGCGATAATCCTGGCCGGAGGGGAGGGGACGCGGTTCGTGCCCTACAGCACGCCCGAGAGGCCCAAGCAGTTTCTCAACGTCATCGACAACAGGCGGACCATGATCCAGCAGACGTTCGATCGGGTCTCGGGGTTCGTGCCCGGCTCCAGGTGCTTCGTGGCGACCAACGACAGGTACAGGGCGCTCGTGGCCGAGCAGCTCCCCGAGATCCCGCCTGAGAACGTGATCGGCGAACCGAAGAAGAAGAACACCGCCCCCGCGATCGCGCTCGCCTCGAGCCTCATCCACAGGCGCGACTCGAATGCGGTGACTGTCTTCACCCCTGCCGATCACTACATACCCGATTACGCAGGCGCGATATCGGCGTTCGAGAAGGCCGCTGCCTTTGCGGCGGACGGCAGGCACCTCGTCACCTTCGGGATACCGCCGACCTTCCCCTCGCCCGAGTACGGCTATATCCACGAGGGCGATGCGATCCAAGGCTCTGAGGCCCGCATGGTCAAAGAGTTCGTGGAGAAGCCTGACGTGCCGACCGCGGAGCGCTACATAGCCACGGGCCACTACCTCTGGAACAGCGGCATGTTCGTGTGGAAGGCCGACGCCCTGCTCGGCGCGGTGAGGGAGCACCTGCCGCAGATGGCGGAGCAGCTCTCCACGCTCAAGCTCGATCCGAGGGGAGGGGCCGATCAGGGCTGGGTGAACAGGTTCTTCGACGAGGTTCAGGGCATATCGATAGACTACGGCGTGATGGAGAAGGCGAAAAACGTCGCCGTGTTCCCGTTCCCCGTGAGCTGGTCCGACATAGGCACATGGCAGAGCCTCGCCGAGATGGCCGCTCGATTCAAGATAACGCTCCCGCTCGAGGTCCAGGGTTATCTGAAGGAAAAGATAAAGTGACAATCGAGGCTCAGTCCGGGCGGGCGGCTTTCATCCCGACGCCTGACAAAAGCATCCGCGTCATATTGTCCCACGTGAAGTAGGGGATGGTGATGTCGTAGGCGGCCGCTGCGATCGATTCGCGCCGCCCGGCGTCCGCCAGCAGCGCCTTCAGCGCGTGGGCGAACCCGTCTGCGGCCCCGGCCGGGACGATCACGCCCCCCTTGCCCCAGCGGATCTTCACATCGCCCCCGCGCGTCTTCACGATCTCGTCTCTGCCGTCCTTTGCCAGATACTCGACCGCGAAGGGGATGAGGGTGGACGATATCGTCGCCTTTCTGCAGGCGGCTGCCTCCTGGACCGACATCCCGAACCCCTCCATCTCCGAGGGCGACAGGTAGACCGTGGATATCGCGAAGAGCTGCGCCATCAGGTCGTCCGGCACCATGCCCACATAGACCACGTCGTCGCGCACCCCGAGCTCGCGGGCGAGGGAGTCCAGCTCGGCGAAGAGATCGTTCGCCTTCCGGTTGATCCTGAGCAGGAGCAGCGCGTCCGGGTTGTCCCTGCGCGCCTCGGCGAACGCCTTGAGGACGATGTCCTTGCGCTTGGTCCGGTCTGTGCGGCTCATCTCGAGGACGCATCTGCGGCCGGAGGCCTTGCGGCCCGTCGCGGGGTCCGTCTCCTTCAGGAACTCGTAGATGCGGCCCAGGTCGGCGCCCTCATCCAGGGGGCGGATCGCCGAGGTGTCTATGCACGGCGGCAGGAACAGCTCCGGCCTGCGGCCGTAGCTCTTCTCGGAGTGTCTCGAGATGTCGCCGGAGGTCGAGGCGACCGCATCGGCCGCTTTCATGACCTCTTTCTCGAATGCGATGCGCTCGTCGAACCGGAGAGGGGCCACCACCTCGGGCGGCTTGTCCATGAAGTTGAGGCGCTTGAGCGTCCCCAGCGAATGGGGCACCCAGATGTGCTTCGCCTTGAGGCCGCTCTCCTCCTTCAGGATGCAGGCCAGCAGCGCCCCGTCCCAGTAGTGGGATATGATGAGGTCGACCGGGAGCCTCTCCCGGTCGGCGAGCCTTTTTGCGAACTCGACCTCATCGGAGAGGATCTCTCGGGTCAGGTCCTCCTTGCGGATGAAGGCCCCACCTCCGCCCTCGAGATAGACGATCCGCGAGTGCGAGTCCCTGTAGCGGGCTCCGGTGAGAATCTCGCCGCTCATGGGGTCGGGGTAGCCGCCGCGGTTGTAGGTGGTGACCCTGTATCCGAGCGCCACGAGCGCGTCGGAGAGCGAGCGCACGTACTGGTTCTGCCCGCCGGTGTCGGTGAGCCCCGAACGCACCTCCCACGTGTGGGTCCCGTGGTTGGTGACCATCAGGATATGGGAGCGCTTCGACTGCAGGAATTCTCTTTGTAGGTTTTTGCCGTCCATCGCATGTGCCTTTCGTTTCAGCGCAAAGCTCTAGGATTTCTTCTTCCTGCTGTTGTGGTATTTATCGAGCTGAGGCGCCCTGTGCTTCCATGTCAGCATGAAACAGAACCCGCCCAGGATCGAAGCTATTATGAAGAAGATGAATCCGCCGTTCCAGCCCCAGCGGTCCGCTATCAGACCGGTGCCAACGCCGGCCAGGGCGCTGCCGATATAGCCGAACGCCCCCGTGAGCCCGGTGGCCGTGGCCGCAGCCTTCTTGGATGCGAAATCAGCGGCTGCGACCGGCACGAGGAGCTGCGGTCCGTAGACGAGCACGCCTGCAGCTATCAAGACCGCCGCCTCCAGAATGTGGCTGCTGTTCGGTATGAGCCACAGAAGCGCTATCGAGCCTGCGAGCAGGAACATGCTGACGGTGGCGAGGGGGCCGCGCCGGCCCTTGAAGAAGAAATCAGAGGCCCAGCCCATGCCGATCGCGCCTCCTATGCCTGCGAGCTCGAATGCCGCGGTCTTGAGCCCCGCAGCTCCCAGCGTTGAGCCCCTGGCCTCCACGAGGAAGGTCGGCGCCCAGTCCATGATGCCTATGCGCACGATGTAGACGAAGATATTCGCGATGGCGATTATCCAGATGAGCCTGTTGTTCAGCACGTGTTTGAAGAGGATTTCCTTGATCGATTTGGCCTGGTCCTCGTTCGGATCGGCGAGATGCGCCTCACCCCGGTACTCCTCGACGGGGGGCAGGCCTATGGATTGGGGTGTGTCGCGCAGACGCCAGATGAGAAGGAATGACACCACTATCGCTATAAATGCCGGGATATAGAATGCCGATCGCCAGCCGAAGTTCGAGACGAGCCATCCCGCGAAGATGAGTATCCCGGCCCCGCCGATCTGATGAGCCGTGCTCTGTATTCCCCATTTGGTTCCGAGTTCGGTCGGGCTGTACCAGTGGGTCAGAAGCCTCACCGAGGCGGGCATGCCCAGCGACTGGAACCAGCCGTTGAGGATCCAGAAGATGCTGAATGCGATGAGGCCTGAGCTAAGGCCGAAGAGGATGTTGACTATCGCTGCGGCCAGAAGACCCAATGCCAGCATGTAACGGGAGTTCGCGCGATCAGCGATCACTCCGTTCGCGAACTTGCCGACGCCGTAGACGATTGAGAAGAGCGTGAGGACTATGCCGAGGTCCGTCTTTGTGTATCCCAGCTCGTCGAGGAATGACGGCATGGCCATCGAGAAGTTCTTCCTGACGAAGTAGTAGACCGCATAGCCGATCACGAGCGACGTGATCGTCTGCCAGCGCCAGTATCGATAGAGGCTTTTGACCTTTGCGGGATCCTCTATCGGTTTGGCGTGGGGGGCGACCTTAAGAAACGACAGGATATTGGGCATCTTTCGCTCCTTGTCCCTGTGGGTTGTGTCGTCCGGACGACTGCGGACAGGCGGTCATCTATCCCGTAAATACATCAGGAAATCAAGGAATTATTGGTCTGTGCCAGGGCCTCTACAACCTGACGCGCGGTGGGATGCTGTCCGAACCTTCGGCATTGTGCCTCTGCTCACCCTCGCGGATCTCCGTCTTGGCTGCCTCCGCTTCCGGCGCTGCGGCGGTCGGATCTTCAGCAATCGTTTCTCCGCCGACCTCGGCCTGGAAGAGGCCGTAGAGGTGGTGGGGCTCGCCGTAGTTCTCGTTCCGCCTGTAGCGGCGGACCCTCGCCTCGTATTTCTCAAACGGCTGAGCGATGGCGCCGCGGACCTCCGACCGCGCCACCCTGCTCAACGGGCTCTGCGGGGGAGTGAGCTCCTCGGCGTCCGGGTTTATGTTCAGCATTATCAGCGTGTGCGGATTTTCGCTGAAGAAGGAGTTGATCCGGTCGCCATAGGTTTCGCTCTCCTTGGCCATGAGGAGCGTCTTCACCAGGGGCCTCAGGATGTGGTATGAGGCGCTGTCCGAGACGTTGGTGAGCACCAGTTCCAGGATGACCTCGAATTTTTCCTGGTCCATGCCCAGATTTTCCCTGTCGGTCAGGACCTGGTAGACGCTTCCGAAGAAGTACGGGTTCGGGCGCTGCGGGAAGTCGGGCGGGATCACCGGCTTAGTGAAGGCGTAGAGGGGCCACAGCCTGTCCAGGGGGTGCTTGAACGGCATGAAGAAGTGCAGCGGATGTATGACCTGCCCCGATTTCTTGATGTGGTCCTTGAACAGGTTCAGCGCATCCGAGATCTTTCGGTCGAGTTCCCCGCGCTCCTTCTCGGTGAGGTTCTTTCCCGCCGCCTGCGCCATGAGGGCCTTGCGCTCCCCGATGACCTTGTCGAGCGCCCTGATGAACGACTGCTCCTCAGGCTGCGCCCCGCTGGCGCTTGGATAGGCGCTGTCCCAGTATGGGTTCCCCGAGATCGCGTTTGTTGCGGACATGCCGGTCTGGCCGGCGTTGCAATCCCAGTTGCCCCCTCCCGCGACTAGCCGGACGAGCGACGCGCCCAGGTCGGGCCCAAGTATCCTGAACACCCTGTTTCTGAGGTAGCCGGAGTTGAACGCCGAAAGCCCCCCTCGGAGGAACTCGTGGGGATAGGCGAGCATGCCGGTCTTCGCCTCGATTGCTTCCCCCTCCTTGATTCGCCTCGCCTCGTCGGCCCTCGCGTGACGGACGTCGTTGATCGCCCTCTTGATGTTCGCGCCGAGAGGTATCTGCCTCTTGAGGATGCCGCTGAAGCCAAGGGTGATGCCGAGGAGCCCCGCGGTGATGGCGGCGCCCTGCGCCGCGATCAGGGGGTAGCTCTCGGGCATCTGGCCGACCTGGAACATCGCGCCGAGCGGCGATGAGAGGCCGGTGACGAGGGCGGCGGCCAGGGGGAGGTTGTAGTCTGTGTTGCCCTTTATCGGGATCAGGGTCTTGCCAAGGGCCATGAAGCTTTTTCTGAGCTCGCCGGCGCCGGTGTTTTTCAGCGGCGAGAGGCCGGTGGTCAGCAGCATAACGAGCATCTCGCCGCTGACGATGGTGGCGCGCACGATGCGGTCGGTCCAGGCGTCCATCGGGTTGGCGAACACCTCGGGGGGCGCGAGAGCGACGCCTATGTCCGCCGAGAACATCACAGCGCCGGGGATGAAGAAGAAGGAGGCCATCTGCGTCCATTTCCTCGCCCTCGCCGAAAGGAGGTTCGCCAGGAAGATCACCCCTGCGGCCTTCGTATATATCTGATAGGCGGTTTCCGCAGGGTCGCCGTTCAAAAGGCTCGGGAAGAGGTTCTGCGGGGACTGCACGAGCTTGAGGAACGCCTTCTCGTAGGCCCCGGGGACGTTCGCCAGGGTGTTGACGACCGTCTCTCCGAATTCCGGGCCCGCGGCCACGGCCGACGAAGGCACCGTCCAAATCAGCGCGCTCATGAGCCTCTTGGCCATGAAGAGCGTCACGTCGTATGCTGTGCGAGTGCGGCTGATCCTTCCGGTGTCGATGGCAGCCGAGTCACGGGCCTCGATCGAGTTCCAGCCGTTTCGGAGCTGATAGGCGCCCTCCGTCATGGCGGCGCCGAGGCCGCCGGCGGCCCATCCGAACTCAGGATGGCCGGCTGCTGCTGCGCCCGCTATGCCCAGGGCCATGCCGATTCCTCCGGTGATCATGGAGTTCACGATGCTCGTGGTGTGGGCGTTGGCGAATGCGGCCTGAAGCCTTCGCAGGAAGGCGCCGTCGGTCGCGTTGTTTTTGACTTCGCCCGCATCCTTGAATCGGGCGCCGTCGAAGAACCCCTCGAAGAATTCGTGTTTCCTCAGCAGCTTCGCAGCCTTGGTGTTTTCGAACGAGTTCGGCGACACTATGGAGCGGACCCGGGTGAGGGCCTGTGCCCCGAGGCCGAGCTTGTACTTCAGAACGGCGGAGAACGCCCCGTAGGCGGCGTAGGCCTCCCTGAACTCATCTCTCTGGCCGGCAGGAGAAGCGGGGCTGAAGTGGATCTGGTAGAGTCTGTTGAACTGGAGGGCGATCCTGTCTGAGAATTTCTCGATCTCCGACATGTCGCCGCTTCGATTGGCCAGCTCCAGCCTGCGCGCGAGCGCCTCTATGACGAGCAGGCCTCCGAGAAAATGTATCTCGGACGCTTCCGCCTTGTCCATGGCCGGCGCTACGTCGCTCATCGCCCCTTCGGCGATCCAGATGGCCTTGCCGAACAGGGAATCGTGCTGGACCTTTCTGGAACTCGCGTGCTGTATCAGGTTGAACGCGAGCAGGAGCTTTGTCGCGGCCAGATCGGTCTTGGGCGCATCGGCCTTTTCCAGATCGTTCACGTGCCGGGAGAGGACCTCGATGTTTTTAGCTGCCGGTTGTGCGCTCGCGAAAGGCTTGAGCCCGAAGATCTCTTCGCTGGTCAGCGCGGTCGCGCCGATCAGCGCCTCTGTCAGAAGCGCGTTGCCCTCCGGGACCAGGCTGTGGATCGGGTCGTTTGAGGATTCGTCGAAAGGCTGCCTGAGCCCTTCAAGGGCCTGCCTGTAGGAGCCGACCGCTGAATCAACGTCCCCTGTGCGCCTCGCATCGCGCGCCCTTTCAAGGCTCTCGTTGATTCTCGATATGCGAAAGGAGGGCTCGAACTGAAGGAGCTGATTGTCGCCCTTTGATTTCCTGAAGGGATCGGAGGAGTTGCCGGCGGAGAGGGGGGGGCGCTGATTCTGCAGCAGCGGGCAGATCGCGCTGTTGCATACGGTCGGGGATATGGTCAACGACGGCACCGATGTGGCGGTGAGCAGGCTGTTTGAAAAAGTCGGAATCCTCTGCGCAACCAGGTTAGTCATCGCATCCGCCTTCCGCTAGACTTATCGCAGGTTGTGAGAAAAAGTTGCGTCCTCAGTGAGAAAAAAAAGATCGCTGCGCCCTGTCGCGCAGCCGGAATTTAACTTATTGTTTCAAAAGAGAAAATTTGAAGCTTGAAGCGATGCAACGCGTTATATTCGCTAATTTATACGAATTGCGTCGAATAAGTCAAGGATTATGGGTAGTTCTGAATGCCCGTGACAGGGCAGCGGGGGGGTGTCAGCCTGCTGGATTCGGGGCTGGAACTAAAAAAGGAACAGCCCCTCCAGCTTGTCGTGGGCACGCTTCTGCCTGTTGTGGCCGTTCACGCGGCGCTCGTAGTCCTTGAACTCCATCCTGACCTTGCCGCGCACCTTTTTCCTGGCGATGCGCCTGTATTTCTCGTGCAGTGGCGGGTGCTCCGCAAGTTCAACGTTTACCATGAGCGGCACCTCGGGGTTCTCCGCGAAGAAATCCTCTATCAACTTCCGGTATTCCGGGTCCATGTTGTCCCTGGCAAGGGCCAAGAGCTGCACCAGCGGCCTGACCGTGTCGTATGCGCTGGGGTCCGATGCGTCCGCCTTCACGTAGTCCAGAAGCGTAATGAACTCTTCGAGGTCGAGCCTCTCGTTGGGGTGGCCGCCGTGGAGCATGAGATAGAAGTCTGCAAGGAAGTGTCTGTCGGGAAGCTGGGGGAATGTGGGGGGCCTGGCAGCCATGGTGAACGAGTAGAAGGGGATGAGCCTGTCGGTGAGAGCCTCGTGGGACATGAACAGATGCGCGGGGTGCATGACCTGCGCTGCCTCCTGGAAGAAGGTCCTGATCTGCGCGTGGACCATGCCCCTCTCCCATCGGGCGTCCTCCGGACTCAGGGTCTTGTTCGCCATCCGTTGATCTATCTGCAGCCGCTTGTCCGTCGCGTTCTCGAACTCCTTTTTCACCGACTGGCGGGACCATGTGGTGCCCGACAGCTCCGGCCACATCCTCGTCGAGACGCCGTTGCCGTGGACGATGTTCGTGCCCGACATGGCCAGCTGGCCCGCGAAGGTGTCCCACCCCATGAGCGTCCTGAACAAGGCGGGAATTATGTCCCAGTAGCCGGACCGGAAGATGCGGTTGTGGGCGTATGTCGTGTTGAAGGCGCTCACGCCGCCGACCAGCGTGTGGTATGCGCGCTTCATCGAGCCGTCGCCGGCGGCGCGCGAGTCGTCCAGCCCCTCCTTCGCCCTCGTCAGTATCGGTATGGTCTGCTTCAGCACGCCGCTTATGCCGAGCGTGATCGGCAGCATGCAGACGGTCGTCGCGACCCCCTGAAGCGCTATGAGCACGACGTTGTCCAGGGTCTTGTCCCTCTGTATGTAGCCTCCGAGCGGCGCGGTGAAGGCGTTGACTATGACCATGGAGAGGGGGAGCGCGGCGTTCGCGCTGAAGGTCTGCTTCATGAGGGTGAGGACGTTCGTGGCGGCGGTCTCGCGATGGTCCCAGTGCCACTTCACGTTGCCGAGTATCTTCATCATGAAATACGACTCGACCGTCAGCAGGCCTGCGCGGATCAGGCGCTCCGCGTAGGTTGGATCGTTCGGCCCCGGCGCGAGCCAGCATCCGATGTCGGCCGAGAGCATGAACGCGCCCGGGAGGAACGCCATGGAGGCGTAGTTGAGGTGTTCCTTGTGGGCTGGGGTCATGTCCCTGCGCATCTGCATGAGGAAGACCGCGGCCGCCCCGTAGGTGTAGGCGTGTTCCAAAAAGTGCCACCCATCGAAGCCGGGCATTGTCGCCAGATCGAGGTTGAAGAGCGCAAAGCCTGGCGCGAGCCACAGCCATCTGCGGTCCTGCCTGAAGAACTTCAGGATCTCGGGCCATACGATGTTCGAGGCGAAGAGGGCTGCGCTCACTCCCGCCATCGCATCCCGGAACGAACGGAGAAGGTCGCCCGCGCTCGGGATGCTCTCGTGCGAGAGGCTGTTGATGGACTGCATGACGGCGTCGGGGTTGGCGATGACATGGCCGAAGTTCCCGATCTTTTCCCCGGCGACATCCAGGCTGCGCGAGAAGGTGTTGCCGAGCACCTCGATCCCCTGCCCCTGGAACTCGAGGAACGCGGAGGGAAAAACCCAGGGGAGCGAGTCGAACGAGGAGTGGAC
>JAFGMW010000021.1 GCA_016927275.1 Pseudomonadota bacterium | reverse complement strand
CAGATACTCGGCCCGGTCGTGGACGTGATGTTCGACGAGGGAAAGCTGCCCGAGATCTACACGGCCCTCGGCGTGACCAACCCCGCCGTCGGCCCCGGGGAGGGCAACCTCGTCCTGGAGGTGGCCCAGCACATAGGGGAGAACACCGTCCGCTGCATCGCGATGGACTGCACCGAGGGCCTGGTCAGGGGTGCGGCCGTCGTCGACACCGGCAGCCCCATAATGATGCCGGTGGGCAAGGAGGTGCTCGGCCGCGTGCTCGACGTCGTGGGCAGGCCGTCGGACGGGGGGCCGGCGCTCGGCTCGGCCAGGCGCATGCCCATACACCGCGACCCGCCGCCGTTCAGGGAGCAGGCGACCGACGTCGAGATGTTCGAGACCGGCATCAAGGTCATAGACCTGCTCGCGCCGTACCCGAGGGGAGGCAAGATCGGGCTCTTCGGCGGCGCGGGCGTGGGCAAGACCGTGATCGTGATGGAGCTGATACACAACGTGGCGCTCGAGCACGGCGGGACGTCGGTCTTCGCGGGGGTGGGCGAGCGCACGCGCGAGGGCAACGACCTCTGGCTCGAGATGAAGTCGTCGGGCGTAATCGACAGGACCGCGCTCGTGTACGGCCAGATGAACGAGCCTCCCGGCGCGAGGGCCAGGGTCGCCCTCTCGGCGCTCACCGTTGCCGAGCATTTCCGCGACGAGATGAGGCAGGACGTCCTCCTCTTCATAGACAACATATTCCGGTTCACGCAGGCGGGCTCCGAGGTCTCGGCGCTGCTCGGCAGGATGCCCTCGGCCGTCGGGTACCAGCCCACGCTCTCCACCGAGATGGGAGAGCTGCAGGAGCGAATAACCACGACCAGATCCGGGTCGATCACCTCGGTCCAGGCGATCTACGTGCCGGCCGACGACCTCACCGACCCGGCGCCCGCGGCCGCCTTCTCGCACCTGGACGCCACCACCGTCCTCTCCAGGGGGATCGCCGAGCTGGGCATATACCCCGCTGTCGACCCGCTCGACTCGACGTCCAGGATCCTCTCACCTGAGGTCATCGGCGAGGAGCACTACTCGGTGGCGCGCCGGGCGCAGAGCCTCCTGCAGAGGTACAAGGACCTCCGCGACGTCATAGCCATACTCGGGATGGACGAGCTCTCCGAGGAGGACAAGCTCGCGGTGGCCAGGGCCAGGAAGCTGCAGCGCTTCTTCTCGCAGCCGCTGCACGTGGCGAGCCAGTTCACGGGCCTGGTCGGCAAATACGTGAAGCTAGCGGAGACGATACGCGGGGTCCGCGAGATAGTGGAGGGGATGCACGACGACATGCCGGAGCAGGCGTTCTTCAACGTGGGCGCGATAGACGAGGTCAGGGCCAAGGCGGAGAGGATGGTGCATCGCCCATGAAGCTCTTCGTCCTCTCGCCCAGCGAGGCGGTAGCGGAGGCCCTGGTCGATTCGGTGACCCTGCCGTCGGTCGACGGGCCGCTCACCGCGCTGCAGGGGCACGACACCCTGCTGGCGCTGCTGGAGGAGGGCATGGTCAGGTGCTCGCTTGCCGGCGCCAGGGGGAAGCGCGAGGTCCGCGAGTTCAGGACGGGGCCCGGCCTGGCAGAGGTCATCCACGACATGGTCACGGTCTGCGCAGCCAGCGCCGTGGAGGTCGAAACGGGCGAGGGGCGGAAAGAGGGACAAAAAGGGGGTAAATTTGAGGGACGAACTCTCTAGGCTTATCGAGGCGGTGAAGAACGAGGGCGTCGGCCGCGGCCGCGGCGAGGCGGAGAAGATCGTCTCGGAGGCGAAGGCCGAGGCGGGAAAGGTGCTGGGCCAGGCGCGCGCGCAGGCGGACGCCATCGTGGAGGAGGCCCACCGCAAATCGGCCGCGGTGATGAAGAACCTCGACCAGCAGATGCAGCTTGCCCTTCGCGACCTGGTGCTCAAGGCCAAGGGCGAGCTCGAGGAGCTGGCATCCCTTGGGCCGCTCCGCCGCAGGGTGAAGGAGGCGATCGAGGACCCCGACTTCGTCAAGAAGCTGATATTCAGGATCATATCCGACTTCGTCAAGGACCGGGCCCTTCGCGAGAGCGACCAGCTCCACATCGTGGTGCCGGAGGACATGAAGGAGCAGTTCATGAAGGAGTGGCTGGCGATGATGCGCTCCGACCTAAACGTTCACGCAGCCCTCCATGCGGAGAAGGGGATGCAGGGCTTCAGGATATTCAGGGAGGGCGGCGGAGGGGAGCTCATAGTGGACGCCGACTCCATGATGGAGGTGCTGAGACCCTTCGTCTCGGAGCGCTTCCGAAGGATACTCGACGAACAGGCGAAGGGGGCGATCTGATGGCGTTCGAATACCTCTTCGCGGCCCTGCCGTCCCTCCCCTCCGGCCCCGGGGGCAGGGTGGGGATGCCCGCGCGGGAGCTGGCAGCGATGTGCTCCGCGGAGTCCGGCGACGCACCCCTACTCTCCCGCGCCCTGCTCGTCGAGTTCGACATAAGGGCGATGGAGAGGATGGCGATCGGGGTCGATCCAGGCGAGACCGCGCTCCACACCGAGGAGGAGATCAGGGCCGGGCAGGGGCTGCCGGCCTGGCTCGAGGGGGCGCTCGCCGACGCCCGGTCCGCCGACGGTGGCGATTACCGGTTCGACCGGGTGTGGCGGGCGCACTTCGCCAACATGTTCTCGCTGGCGGAGGAGTCGGGCTCCGGCTTCCTCATGCGCTGGGCCTGCTTCGACGCTGGGCTCAGGTCCGCGGTCGCCGCGCACAGGTCCTCTGCGCGGAAGGAGGCGGCTCGCGGCTGCGACATCGCGGGGTCGTGCGGCGACCCATGCGACTACCGGAGGGTGATCGACGAGATGATCGACATACAAGAGCGCGGGGACGGATCGTGGAAGGCTCTCGACAGGTTCGTGGCGTCGGCGAGGCTCGCGCGCGCCGGCGAGATGTCGGCCCCCTACTCCTTCGATCTGGACGAGCTCCTCTCGTACGTGGTCCGTTTCACGGTCCTCAAACATTGCCAGTATCTCGCATAGGGTTTCGGGCCGAAGCGCACACCTGAATCGGAGGTGGGGTTTGAAGGAGAGAAGCGTAAAGGTGGTGATGGTGGACGACAACCTCGTCGTCGTGGACCTCAAGGGCATGGGCGGCAAGGGCGTCCCCTGCATGATGAACGAGGAGGCCTTCATAGGCCCCATGAACCTGCGCGGCGAGGTGATACGCGTGAGGGGATCGCACGCCGACCTGCAGTCTTACGAGGACACGACCGGCCT
Source organism: Pseudomonadota bacterium (assembly GCA_016927275.1). Classification (NCBI taxonomy): domain Bacteria; kingdom Pseudomonadati; phylum Pseudomonadota; species Pseudomonadota bacterium. The sequence continues at coordinate 8,064 of JAFGMW010000021.1, read as the reverse complement.
CATGGTCGGCCACGACGTCACCCTCACCGGGAACCTCCTCGAGATCGAGCTCGGGCCCGGCCTCATAGGCAGCACGCTCGACGGGCTGGGCAACGTGCTGGCCGGCTACGGCGACTTCATCGCGCGCGGGAAGATCATATCCCCGCTCGACAGGTCGAAGAGATGGAGCTTCGAGGCGACCGCGCGCGACGGCGACGAGGTCTCGGCGGGCGCGGTGATAGGGGTCGTCGCGGAGACGCCGCTGGTCGAGCACAGGGTCATGGTTCCGCCGCTTGCCCCCTCCGGGAGGGTCAGGGGCATAAAGAGCGGCGAGTTCACGGTGGAGGACACGATAGCGACGGTGGTGGACGCCGACGGAGGGGAGCGCGCGATGAAGATGATGCAGCGCTGGCCCATAAGGATCCCGAGGCCGGTCGCCGCGAGGCAGGCGCTCTCGAGCATTCTCAACACCGGCATCAGGATCATAGACGGGTTCAACCCTGTGATGCTCGGAGGCACCGCGTGCACGCCCGGAGACTTCGGCACCGGCAAGACCATGTGCCAGCACGACCTGGCGCGCCACAGCAGGGTCAAGATCGTCGTCTACGTGGGGTGCGGCGAGCGCGCGGGCGAGATGGTGGAGCTCATGACCGAGTTCCCCAAACTCGTGGACCCGGACACCGGCAGGCCCCTCATGGAGCGCACGGTGCTGTTCGTGAACACAAGCGCCATGCCGGTCGCGGCGCGCGAGGGCTCCATCATGGTGGGGGCCACCGTGGGCGAATACTTCCGCGACATGGGCTACGACGTGCTGCTCCTCACCGACAGCCTCTCGAGGCAGGCGCAGGGGATGCGCGAGATGAGCGGGAGGCTCGGCGAGATACCGGGGCCGCAGGCGTTCCCAGCCTACATGAGCGCGTACCTCACGCGCTGGTTCGAGAGGGCGGGCAAGGTCATATGCCTCGGGGGCGAGAAGGACAGGAGGATGGGCAGCATGACCACGGTTGCGGCCCTGTCGCCGGACGGAGGCGACATCGCCGGCGACCCGCCCACTCAGGCGGCGATCCAGACCGCGAAGGTCTCCCTCATCCTCTCGAGGAAGAGGGCGGCGGCGCGCCTCTTCCCGGCGTTCGACCCGCTCGAGTGCCACTCCAAGTACCTCGACACCTACACCGAGGCGCTCACGCGCTTCTTCGAGGGCAGTGAGCTGCCGCTGTGGCTAGAGTACGTTCAAACCCTGAGGGACGCGGTGGTCCAGGGCGAGAGGATAAGGTCGCAGATGGAGATACTGGGCGAGAGGGGCATCGCGGACGCGGAGTACAGGAGGCTTTTGCTCGGCGACATCGTGCAGAAGGGCTATCTCAACCAGAACACGTTCGACGAGCATGACCGGGCGACCGGATTTACGCGGCACTACGCGATGATGAGGTTCCTCGTGCGGCTCATCGACGTGTTCCCTCAGAGGGACAAGACGTCCATGCGCAGGCTCCAGGAGGATCTGCTCTTCGACATAACCCAGGCGAACTACAGCGCCGAGTTCGAGAGCGCCTATGAGGCGGTGCTCAACAGGGCGCAGGAGGCCGGCAGGTGAAGATAGTCTATTGCGACATCGTGAACATAGACGGGCCGATCCTCCAGGTCAGGGGCGTGACCGGGGTCTCGATGGGCGAGGAGGCGCTGCTGGAGGGGTTCGGCAGGGCCAAGGTGGTGAAGATCCAGGGCGACACGGTCTTCATGCAGTCGCTCGAGGGGAGCATGGGGGTGCGCACCACGCAGAGGACCCGCTTCACCGGCCACCCCTTCGAGGTGGCGTTCGACGCCGCCGGCATCATGGGCCGCGTGTTCAACGGCATAGGCAGGCCCAGGGACGGCAGGCCGGAGATCGAGGGGGCGAGCGTGCCGGTCGAGGGGGCCGTGGTGAACCCGGCCCGGCGCGCCATGGGGCAGGGCTACATCGAGACAGGGATACCGGCGATCGACGGGGCCAACACGATCGTGCGCGGGCAAAAGATCCCGATCTACAAGCTGCCGGGCGAGGACATAAACGGGATCGTGGCGCGCATCATCAGGCAGGCAAGGGTCGCGGGCCAGGGGCAGTTCAGCGTCGTCTTCGGCGGGCTGGGGCTGCTCAACGACGAGTACATATTCTTCCGCGAGGTGCTCGAGGACGCGGCTGAGCGAACGGTGATGGTTGTGAACCTGGGCAACGAGTCTCCGATCGAGAGGCTAAACGTCCCGCACATATGCTGCTCGTTCGCGGAGCAGCTCGCGCTGGCCGGCCAGCACGTGCTCGTGGTCATGACCGACATGCTCCGCTACGCGGACTCGCTGATGGAGGTCTCCAACGCACAGGGCAAGATCCCCAGCCGCGACGGCTATCCCGGCGACCTCTACTCGAGGCTCGCCCGCATCTACGAGAGGGCGGTCAACTTCGGCGGGGAGCGTGGCTCGGTGACGATCATCGGCGTGAACTCGGTGCCGGACAACGACCTCTCGCACATCGTGGCCAACCTCACCGGATACATCACCGAGGGCCAGCTGCCGGTGGAGCGGGGCCGCTTCGACATCATGAAGTGCCTCTCCAGGCTCAAGGGGCTGGTCGTGGGCAAGGAGACCCGCGCCGACCACGGCCCGATCATGGACGCGTGCGTCTCCGCATACGCGAACGCCCTCGCGCTGCGCGAGCAGCGGGAGATGGGGTTCACGATCACGGACGAGGTGGACCTCGCGTATCTCAAATTCGCCGACGAGTACGAGCGCAGGTTCCTGCCGGCGGGGCAGGACCTCCCCCTCGACCGCACTCTGGACCTCGGCTGGGAGCTCGCGTCTCTGCTCCCGAAGAGGGTGCTGAGGATCAAGAAGGAGATGCTCGAGAAACACTGGAAGGGAAAGGGTTAGCCGGATGCCCCAGGTCTCCAAGGGCGCGCTCAGGACGAACAAGATGCGCGTGGCCAGGCTCGCGAAGGCGGTGCCCACGCTGGATCTGCGCAGAAAGCAGCTCACGATGGAGATGCTCTCCTGGGAGGAGAGGATCCTCGGGATGAGGTCGAACCGGGACGCGCTCGCCGAGGGCATGAGGGCATGCCCGCACCCGGAGGTCGAGAGGCTGGTGTCGGTGGCAGCGGTCGAGACCTCGGACATGAACGTGGCGGGGGTGATGCTCAAGTCGCTCAGGGAGGTGAGGTTCTCCGTTTTGCCCTACAGCATGCTCATGACCCCCCCGTCGTTCGATCACTTCGTGGCGCTGCGCTCCAGCCTCCTTCGGGCCGAGGAGGAGCTCAAGATCATGGAGGAGTCGTTCGCAAGGCTCTCCGACGAGCTCGCCATCACGACGCAGAGGATAAATCTCTTCGAGAAGAGGATGATCCCGCAGTGCCAGGAGAGCATAAGGTACATACGCGGCAGGCTCGAGGACAACGAGCGTGCCTCGGTGATGGTGGCGAAGATCGCGCAGGCGACCCTGCTCGGCAAGCAGGAGGCGTTTGAAAGCGCCTAGAGGCCGTGAATGGTTACTGGTGACTAGCGGTAAATGACAGGTCTTCTGTTCTATCCCGCCAGTCACCAGTCACCAGTCACTAGTCACGACAATGTCGATAGTCAGGATGAAAAAGATGACGTTCGTGACCCTCGCTGCCGAGGGCGAGGCGCTCATGCGCATGGTTCAGGGGATGGGAGTGCTCCACCCGGAGCACATCACGGTCCCGGCCGAGGCCCCCGCCGCCGAGATGCTCACGCACAGGCTCAACATGCAGGGCCAGGTGCTCCACGACCTGAAGTCTCGCGAGATCCCGAGGGCCGGCGCGCCGGCACACGGTGGCGTGCCTCAGTTCGATGAGATAGAGGGCTGGCTCTCCGAGCTCAAATCGATTGAGGAGAAGATTGCCTCGGCCGGCAGGGAGATATCTCACGCGGAGAGGCTGGGCGATTTCGACCCGGCCGACGTGCGGCGGCTCGCCGCGGAGGGGATATCGGTCCAGCTCTGGTCTGTGCGCGAGGGCGAGCTTGCCGCCCTGGCCATCCCGGGGGGCTCGGTTGTGAGGCAGGTCTCGGCCGGCAGGCAGACGGTCTTCGCCACGGTGTCCATGGGCTCCGGGATCGAGATCCCGGGCGCAGACCCGGTGGAGCTGCCGAAGGATTCGCTCGCCCGCCTCCGCGAGGCGCAGGCCTCCCTCTCCAAAAGGAGGGACGAGCTCCTGGGGCGCCTGGGCGGGGCGGCCTCCCGCATGGCCGAGCTCGAGAGGCAGCATACGGGGTCCGTCCGCGAGCACGCGTTCCAGGTCGCGCTGGCGCGGGCGTTTCGGGACGAGACCGTCATGGCGTTCGAGGGGTGGGTCCCTGCCGGATCCATTCCGGATATAGGGAGGGCCGCCTCCGCTTTCCGTGCGCCGGTGGTCATGCACGCGAGGGACCCTCTCGCGGACGAGGAGCCGCCGGTGCTCACAAAAAACGGATGGCTCGCGCGCAACTTCGAGCCCCTGCTCCACCTCTTCGGGATACCCGGCTATCGCGGCATGGACCCTGCGATCTACTTCGCCCCGTTCATGATGCTCTTCTTCGGCATCTGCCTGGGCGATCTGGGCTACGGCGCGGCCATGATCGTCGCGGCATATATAATGAAGAGGGCGCTGGGGGGCAGGTTCGCGCAGGTCGGGCCGGTCGCCAACATGACCATGCTCTTCGGCGTCGCCACCGCCGTGTGGGGAGGGCTCACCGGGTCTGTCTTCGGCGCATGGCCCGGCGGCGAGTCGACGGTCCTCATCGACGTGTCCCCGGGCCGCGGCGACCCCATGATCCTCTTCCGCATCTCGATCGGGCTCGCGGTGGTCCACCTCTCTATCGCGTTCCTGCTGGCCGCAGCGGCAGCTCACACCTTCGGCGAGAGGGTCCTCAAGCTCGGGTCGCTGGCCATTCTCATAGGCGGCATACTGATGGTGCTCAAATACACGGTCTGGTCCTGGGTGTTCGGGGCGGGCGTGGCTGCGGTGCTCCTCTTCTCGTCCGACTCGAAAAACCTCTTCAGGAGGATCGGGGCCGGGCTCTGGGGCCTCTACAACCACATAGGTCTCCTCGGCGACGTGATGTCGTACTCGCGCCTCTTCGGACTCGGCATCGCCACCGGCGCGATCGCCTCGGTGGTCAACATGATGGCCGGCCAGGTGAGGGCCGCGGTGCCTGGGCTCGGCGTCGCGCTTGCGGTCCTCGTGCTGGTCGCGGGGCACATGTTCAACATGGCCATGGGCCTCATCAGCTCGCTGGTCCACCCGGCGAGGCTCCACGCGGTGGAGGCGCTGCCCAAGTTCGTGACGCTCACGGGCGAGCCGTACCGCCCCCTTGCGGGGGAGACAGGGCCCTGATTACAGTTTACAAAACCTTGCCGAGGATTTATTTACCAAACCCTTTTCAAAAGGAGACCGACAAATGGACGCAGCGCTATTATACAAGCTCTCGTTCTACGTGGGCATCGGGCTCGGGCTTTCCGGCTCCGCCTGGGGCCTTTCCATCGCTTTTTCGGCCGCGCTCGGCGCCGGCAAGCAGCGATTCTTCAGCGTGATGCCGCTCGCCGTGCTGCCCAGCACGCAGGGGATATATTCGCTCCTGGCCGGCATCCTCAAGAAGGATGCCCTCGCTCTGGACCCGTCTGTCGGCGCCGTGGTTCTCATGGTGGGGATCGCCTGCCTCCTCAGCGCAATATGGCAGGGCAAGGTCTGCGCGGCCGGGATACGCTCGATCGCGGACGACAGAAACGTGCTGGCGAACGGGATCGTGTCCGCGGCGATGCCGGAGACATACGCGGTGCTGGCGTTCGTGGGGGTGTTTCTCTTCTGACCGAAAGACAACTTAACGCGGCCGCCGTGATGGCGGTGCATGCGAGGAGCATATGACATACAACGATCCGGTAGTGTGGTTCGCCGTGGCGAGCGCGATAGTGGCCCTGGTTTACGCCGCCATCGTTTCAGCGAGGGTCTCGCGCAGAGATCCGGGCAACGAGAGGATGCGTGAGGTGGCGGCCGCTATCCGCGAGGGCGCGATGGCGTTCATTTCGCGCGAGTACAAGGCGATCGCCATATTTGCGGCCATAGTCGCAGCCGCCTTCGCGCTCATCAACACAGGCGCGCACAGGCTGCTGGCGCTGGCGTTCCTCTTCGGGGCGGCCTGCTCCGGCCTCACCGGATATCTCGGCATGAACATAGCCACCAAGGCAAACGTCAGGACCGCAAACTCGGCGATCAGGAGCCTCAACGAGGCTTTGGGCGTCGCGTTCCGCGGCGGATCGGTCATGGGCATGTCTGTCGTGGGCGTGGGGATCCTGGGGCTCACCATCCTCATGGTCGTCTTCACCCACTTCTTCGGGGTCGACGAGATCGCTCTGCGCGACACGGTGCTTCCGATCCTCGTGGGCTTCTCGTTCGGCGCATCCTCGATCGCGCTCTTCGCCCGCGTGGGCGGCGGCATCTACACCAAGGCGGCCGACGTGGGCGCAGACCTCGTGGGAAAGGTGGAGCAGGGCATCCCCGAGGACGACCCGCGCAACCCGGCGACGATAGCGGACAACGTGGGAGACAACGTGGGCGACGTCTGCGGCATGGGCGCCGATCTCTTCGAGTCGTACATAGGGGCGCTCATCTCCGCCATGGTCCTCGGGGTCGCCTCGGGGCTCTCCGCTGTGTCGCTGCCTCTGGCCATCGCGGCCATGGGGATCCTCGCCTCGGTGGCAGGCACCTTCTTCGTGAGGGTGAAGGAGGGCGGCAACCCGCAGAAGGGCCTCAACATGGGCACGTTCGTATCCGCGGCGGTGCTGCTGATCGGCGCCTTCTTCGTGACCAAGTGGGTGGTGCCGTACGGCCTGGCCATAGGCGGCTCCATAGTCACGCCCATCAGGCTCTGGGGCGCCATAGTTTCCGGCCTCGCGGCGGGCGTGATAGTGGGGCTCATCACCGTCCATTTCTGCGAGAAGCACAAGAAGCCGGTTAACCAGATAGTCGAGTCCACGAAGACCGGGCCCGCGACCACGATCATCACAGGGATATTCGTTGGCATGAACTCGACCGCCTATCCCATCATCGCGATCGCCGCGGCGACGATCGTGAGCTACATGCTGGCCGGCCTCTACGGCATAGCGATGGCAGCTATGGGCATGCTCTCGACGATCGGCATACAGCTCGCGGTCGACGCCTACGGCCCGATCGCCGACAACGCGGGCGGCATCACGCAGATGAGCCACCTCGGCGACGAGGTGAGAAGGCGCACCGACTCTCTCGACTCGGTGGGCAACACCACCGCCGCGATAGGCAAGGGGTTCGCCATCGGCTCCGCGGCGCTCACCGCGCTCGCCCTCTTCGTGGCCTTCAAGGAGGCCAACGGGCTGACCAGCATCGACGTCACCGCGCCCAACACCATGGCGGGCATGCTCATCGGAGGCATGCTGCCCTTCCTATTCTGCTCGTTCGCGATGCGGGCGGTCGGCCTCACGGCTCATGATCTGATCAACGAGGTGCGCAGGCAATTCAAGGAGATAGCGGGCCTCATGGCAGGCACTGCGAAGGCCGACTACGCCAGGTGCGTGGACATATCGGCGACCGCCGCCATCAAGCACATGATAAAGCCGGGGCTGCTCGCGGTGCTCGCGCCGGCCGCAGTGGGCATACTCTCGAAGCTGATCTGGGGCGACGTCTCCGCTCTCGGAGGCATGCTCGCCGGAGTGATAGCATCGGGCGTCATGCTCGCGATCTTCATGGCCAACTCGGGCGGCGCCTGGGACAACGCCAAGAAGCAGATCGAGGACGAGCCGCGAGACGCGATCGCCGGGACCGGCAAGGGGAGCGCGCGCCACGCCGCCGCGGTCATCGGAGACACGGTCGGCGACCCGTTCAAGGACACCGCCGGCCCCGCGCTCAACATACTCATAAAGCTCATGAGCGTGCTGTCGCTCCTGCTCGCTCCGGTGTTTGCGAGGCTCTGACAGACATTGTGCATTGGGTGGCGGCGGATCGGAGGACAATAAATAAAATTCCAAATCCCAAGCACCAATAACCAAATAAGCACCAATTACCAGGCACCAAATTCCAAACAAAACCATTTGATCAT
>JAFGMW010000020.1 GCA_016927275.1 Pseudomonadota bacterium | reverse complement strand
AGGAGCGCGTTTATGGATCCGTCCCTGTTGACGAACGCGGACCCTATCTTCACCCAGCGGGACTTGCCCTCCTTGCACTCTATTATGTTGTAGACCTCCATCGGCGTGCTGTTTCCCATGACCTCTCCGTTTCTGCCTCTGTCGATCGATCGTTCGGCGGCAGAAGGATAAGCAAGGACCGTGCCAGGCCGGCCGTTTTGTTCAACGCATTGATAAGATTGGATTAAGATTCAGGACTGAAAAAACTCAGGCTCGATCGGGTGCACATAAACGCTGCAGTGTGCTCAAAAACGCTGCACCCCGCACGCCCTGTCCACCGCGTAGTCGGCAATCATCGAGAGGGCCCGGGCCTCGGCTGAGGGGCCGAGGGGAGTGAGGTTTCTCCTGGCCTCGGCCGACAGCTCGCGGGCGAGCGCGATCGCCGCCTCAGTGCCCCCCAGGACGGCGGCCGGCCCCGACAGCCCTGTGTCATCGTCGGTCGTGGAGTCGATGACGTCGTCCGCGATCTGGAAGGCCGCGCCGAGCGAGGTCCCGTAGCGGGCCAGAGCGGACTCCATGGGGTCGCCGGCCTCGGCGACAATGGCGGCAGACCGTGCGGCCGCCCGGAAGAGGGAGCCGGTCTTCCCCTCCACCATGGCGAGGTACGAGCCTCGGTCCCTGATCCGCTGCCCGCACATCATCTCGCCGATGGTCGTGTCGCGCGCCGCGTCCACTATTTCGGCCATGAGCCTCGTGTTTCCGAGGGGCAGGATCAACTCGGAGGCCCTGCACCAGAGAAGGTCGCCTGCCAGGATGCTCGCCCGGTTCCCGAAGAGGGCGTTCGCAGAAGGCCTGCCTCGCCTGGTCATCGACCCGTCCACCACATCGTCGTGCAGGAGGCTGGCCGTGTGGATCAGCTCGAGCGCCGCCGCGATGCGGACCATGTCCTCGGACTTCGTGCTGTAGAGGCCGTTCGACAAAGCCCGTGCCGCGAGCAGAAACACGGCGGGGCGCATCTTCTTCCCGCCGCTTTTCGCAATCTCGGCCGTCACCGAATCCGCAGAGGGGACTCCGAAGGAGCTCTCCTCCAGGAGCCGATCCACGAGCTCGAGCTCGCGCGACACGAGGGTTGTGATCTCCGTCCGCATCGCGGGCACTCTGCGCACCTCGGTGGTTTCTTGTCAATGCCGCCACCCTGTGTTAACAGGTGGTTTCATGAACGGCTGCCTCATAGTCCACGGCCTCACAGGGACACCGGCCACCGCGGTGTCGCTTCGGGACGCCCTGCTCAGGGCAGGCTTCTGCGTCTCCACGCCCTGCCTGGCCGGGCACGGGGTGTCGGTGGGCGAACTCGCCGCGTCGACGCGCGGGGAGTGGTACGAGACCGTGAGGGTTGCGTTCTCAGAGCTGAGGCGGGAGTCGGAGAAGGTGTATTACGCCGGGCTGTCGCTTGGCGCGCTGCTCGGCCTCAAGCTCGCCGCAGAGGAGGGCTGGGGCGTGAGGGCCATGGCCCTCATGGGGACCCCTCTGGTCCTCTCCAGGGTCAACGAGGCGGCCATACCGCTGGTGCGCTACAGCCCGCTGCGCTGGATCATAAAGTCCGTTCCAAAGGACCTGGACAAAAGCGTGGCCGATCCGGAGGGCCGGGCGCGCTACGAGGAGACCTCGCTGCCCATGATCCCGACCAGGGCGATCTTCGAGATAGAGGACCTGCAGAGGGAGGTCTTTGCAGATCTGTCAAAGATCACAAATCCGGTGCTGTTGCTCCACGGGGGGCATGACGAGGTCGCCCCGCTCCGAAACGTTGAACTGGTGAAAAACAATCTCTCATCTGATATAGTGGAGACCGTCATCCTGCCGAACTCGCGCCACGTCCTGACCATGGACTACGACAGGGACAGCGCGTCGAAGGCAGTCGTGGATTTCTTCAACAGGTTCGCCTAGAGACCAGGGGAGGTAAAGAATGAGACGGATCGTCATTGCGCTGGTGTTCATCGCGGTCGTTGTCCCGTCGGCGGCGCTCGCCCGCGGCATAGAGGAGAGCGAGGTCGGCGCCTATGAATCGAAAAAGACCGAGGTCGCGGTCGCCCCGAAGAAGAGGGCCGAGCCCGTTGCCGAGGAGTACGGCCCGCCCGTGCCGGAGACGTCGCAGCGCGGCAAACAGGTCATGATCGACGGCCGCAAGGGCAGCTTCAGGCTGGGGATCGTGGGCCCCGGATTCGCTGTGGCCAACAGGGGGATAGGGCCCATGATGAACATGGGCGTGGAGGGCGAGTATTTCTTCTTCGAGAGGCTCTCGGTCGGCATGCAAATCGACGTGGCCACGGAATTCGACGATTATGCGATCCTGAGCTTTCTCCCCTACGCCCGTTACGTCTTCGACCTGAACAGCCATCCGAGGTGGTCGTTGTACGTGCAGGCGGGCGTCGGGCCGGCCCTCATAAACGGCGACTCGTTCGCCGCCGACATAGCGATACCGGGCGGCGGCTTCTGGTGGCAGTGGACCGAGAGGCTCTCGGTCGGAGCGGACGCCTGGTTCCACGTATTCGTGAGGGACAGGACCGCCGTCGGGTTCTCGATATCTCCGGCCGTCAGATACCAGTTCTAGGGCTCAAAGCTCAAAGGTGAGAGGGATGGACAAGCCGCTGGTCATATTCGATTACGACGGGGTGCTCGTGGACACCACGGAGTTCCTCGAGGAGCAGGTGCACCTCAAGCTCGCGGAGCTGGGCTACGACATCCCGTGGTCGGTCGACGAGATGCGCAACCTCTTCGACGAGAACATAATCGTGGCCCTCATAGAGAAGGGGCTCTCCCCGCGCGACATGTGCACCATCTGGGAGCACATACAGAAGGTCTCTCAGGGCGTTGACGTGAGGCTGTGCAAGGGTGTCGAGCCCATGCTCGCGGCGCTGGCATCAAAATGCAGCATGGCGGTCATATCGTCCAACTCGACCCAGGCGATACGCGACGTGCTCAGCAAAAAGGGAATTCTGCAGAGCTTCTTCATGGTGTCGGGCGGGGACGAGGAGATGGGCAAGGTGGAGCGGATGCGGCGCTGCATGCAGAGCTGCGGCACGAAGATCGAAAACACTTTCTACGTGGGCGACACGGTCGGCGACGTGAGGGAGGCGCACGAGGCCGGGATCGCCGCAATAGCGGCCGCGTGGGGGCTCCATCCTGCGGAGAGGCTCGCCGGCGCCCAGCCGGAGATGATCATCAACGATCCGTCGGAGCTGGTGGATTTTGTGAACGCCCTGGCCCCGCAGGGGTGACCTCCGGTTCCGCGGCCCCTTCCTGCCCCGCCCACAGCACGATGAGCGGTATGAGCTTCCCCTTTATGATCACGTCCCCGTCGGCCGCCGAAATCTCAAAAGCCCTTGCCACCGCCGCGAGCCCGCCATGGCCCGCGGTCGCCTCCTGTATCGAGACCAGCGAGCGCAGCCCCTGGAGGAACATGAGCACGCCCTGCGCCTTCGCCGTGTCTTCGCACGGTATGGTTATCGCTAGATCTATGCCGTCCGGGCTGCTCAGGTAGGCGGCTTCGGGCAGAAATATCTCCTTCGGCGCCGACCCCCTCATCCCCTCGCCGATCATGAAATAGCCCGTGAGCACGTCGTCGGAGAGGCGGCCGGCCCTTTTGCCCTTCTGCGGCCCCGATTCGTAGAAGGCCACGAGGGAATCGCGCCTGCCGGCGGCGATGTGGTTCTTGTCCAGGACCATGAACGCGAAGGGGTCGCGCGAGTCGCTCTCGGCGTACACGGTGGACCAGCCCAGGTCCTGGGCCGATATCCCGGAGCGGCCTGCGATCATTGCGGAGCGTATCGCCGGCACGATCGTCTCCTCGTCGAAATTCCCCTGCGCGATCATCACCGCGTCCGATCCCTCGCCCAGGCCGCCGAGCCTTCCAGTCACGGCGATGAGGCCGAGCGCGCTTTGGTCGGCCATGAGCGAGGACAGCAGATCGACGCCCACGCCGCTCTTGCCGCTGATTGCCGACTCAACGGCCTCGCCGAGAGGCTGGTTGGCCATGGCCCTGGGGACGTCCAGGGCCACGAAAAAGTCGGCGTCGCCCGGCACCCATTTCGACAGCGAGTCGAGCTTCGTCTCCGTCGGCCCCTCCGGATCGTAGGCTTTGCGGTGCAATATATGGCTCGCATCCCGCATCCAGAAGAGGGCAACGGCGAGCAGCGCCGCGAGCACCGCGGCGTGGGCTGCGATGATCTTGGTCTTTTTCTTCATCTTCATTGCGTCCCCTCCTTGAGCCACGCGCCGACGAGCGCGGTTATGGACTGGCGCGCCTGCGAGGCCAGATACTCTATCCTGGGAAGCCTCATGATCTCGGCCGGCTTTTTGAGCAGGCGCCCGGCCAGCGCAACCCCGTCCGCATTTCCGGCCTCGTCCACGGCGCCCTCGAGATCGGGGATCTCGTAGTCGAGCGGGTCCAGCACCGCCCTCACCACCACGTGCGGGACGCCCGCTTCGACGCACGCGCGCGCGAGGGAGACGCTCTCCATGTCTATCGCAGCCGCCTCGTGCTGCGTGCCGAGGAAGGCCTTGTCGAACGGCCCGTGCGCGATCTCGTCGACGGTCACGAGCCCGGCCTCCCTGCTTTTTATCCCCAGCGCGTCGAGCGTCTTCCTGGCTCGATCGGCCGCACCCCGGTCGGGCGAAATGCGCTCGCCGCTCCTTCCGTCGACCACAGGGTTCGCTATCACCATGTCCCCTGCGGCGAGCGACGGGTCGGCCCCGCCGCAGTAGCCCACATGAAGGCAGAGCGCCGGCCTGTAGCGCTCGATCAGATACCTGGCGGCGCGGTCCATGGCCTCGCGGCCGATGCCGCTCGTGACGAGCAGGAGCGGCCTCTGCTCGCAGGTGCCCCTCGTGAACACAGAGGGCCGAAGGTGCAGGCGCGCGTCCACCGACATCCTGGAGCGGATGATGCGGACCTCGTCGTCTATCGCAGCGACGACCGCTAGCGGGACCTGCTGCATATGGCTCTTTTACGGCCAGACAGGGCTTAAGTCAACGGAGGCAGTAAATAATGAAATTCCAAATCCCAAGCACCAATTACCAAATAAGCACCAATTACCAGGCACCAAATTCCAAACAAAACCGTTTGATCATTGGGATT
>JAFGMW010000019.1 GCA_016927275.1 Pseudomonadota bacterium | reverse complement strand
GCGGAGGGGGCGGGATTCGAACCCGCGGTACCTGTTAGGGTACAACTGCTTAGCAGGCAGCTGGAATCGGCCACTCTCCCACCCCTCCGCCGAGGGCGCCTGTTCTCAAACTCGCTTGGCATTACAATCAGTTAGGCCCTTTGTCCAGCCCAATTATGGAAGGGGCCTGCCCCTTTCTCCTCGAGCAGAGGACCCTGGCTGCAAGGATCGAGATCTCGTAGAGCGCAACCATGGGGAGCGCCATCATAAGCTGGCTGATCACGTCCGGCGGCGTGATGATCGCCGCGAAGATGAAGATCGTCACGAACGCATGGCGCCTGTATTTTGTGAGCAGCCCGGGCGATACGATGCCGAGCCACGCGAGGCCCACGACCACGATCGGCATTTCAAAGGCTGCGCCAAAGAGAAAGATGACCATTGCGGAGAACTCGAAGTACGACGATGCGCTCCAGTACGGCGCGAAACCCAGGCCGGTCGAGTAGCCGTGGAAAAACGAGACCATCGCAGGCAGGACCACGAAATACGAAAACACAGCGCCGATCGCGAAAAAAACCGTCGCCGGCACTGCGAGCGCCAGCAGGCACCTGCGCTCATTTGAGTACAGGCCGGGGGAAACGAACCTCCAGGCTTGATAGAGGATCCACGGCAGCGAAAGTCCGATGCCGCCAAGGAGTGCGATCATGAGCGACATCTGAAATGTGTCCGAAGGCGAAAGCGATATGAGCGAGGACTGCCCGATGCCTATTGAATCGGCATATTTCAGATACGGCATGGCCAGGGCGTACAGGATTTCAGGGACGAGGAAAAACGATACGACCGTGCCCGCGGCCAGCCCGACCAGCGCCCTTATGATGCACGTGCGAAGCGCGTCCAGGTGGGATGTGAGTTCCTGCTCTCGCATCAGCTCTCGTCCGTGGTATCAGACTCGATCTCCTTCATCCCCTTCTTGAATTGCCTGAGGCTCCTGCCGAGAGAACGCGCGAGGTCGGGCAGCCTCCTCGCGCCGAAGAGGAGCAGCACGAGCGCCAGTATTACAAGGATCTCGGTCCATCCCATCCTCATGAGAGACCTCCTTTGGCTGCGGCTTTCAAGCCCGCCGCGATTCGCACCCTACGGCGCTTCTAGCCGGATCATAGACGGATGTCCAGAACGTCGGCGATGCGCCCGTCCATCTCGGCGCGCTGCCTGAAGCGGTCTGCCTCCTGGCTTGCGCCGAGCTCATCCGCAATCGCCTCGAAGATGGGCGCCCTGAACCGGTATGCTCCCGCGTATCGCTCGTCCCAGAAATGGTAGAGGGCGTCCATGCTCGCCGGGACGTCCCTGTTGGCATCGAAGTACCCCTCCAGGGCGTCGTCGACCGACCGCGCCACTTCCTGAGACAGCCGCGAAAGGACACCGTCTTCACCGATGCCGGAGTATTCACGAAGCGGCGGCACATCGAGGGCCGCGTCAAGCTCCCTGACCTTGAACTCAGGGCCTACCCTGTCGTACCTCTGCGCGAGATCGAACATGTACGCAGCGGAGCGGAGCGAATCGTTCCTCGATGCGATCTCGGGCTGCGCCACGAGCATGGCATACATCCCGTTCATCACCGCGATGCGCTGGACGTCCGCTATCGCGCGCGCGACCTCTGGGTCGATCTCGCCCGCGCCGGCGAGCCTCGCGTCCTGCAGGTGCCCCATCTCGCGAAGGAGCCTCTGCATCGCCCTGTATTGTCCCTGCTCGCCTGCGGCCGGCGCCCTCGCAGCGGGGCTCGACGACGCCATCTCCTCCGCGATGCCGGCGAATAAATTGACGATCCCGACGATCTGCGCAAGCTCGGCCCTCATGTCTTTGCAGAATCCGTCTCCGATGCAGTGCTCGAGGATCCCCATGGCATAGGCGTTCTTCCCCATCTGCCACGGCATGAGGCATCCGCTCGGTCCCCCGGGCTGAAACTCCATCACCAGCCTGTCGTAGGCCGCGAGATGGATTGCGATGTTCTCCCTCACCTCCTCCGCGGAGGCGCCAGTGAGGAAATCCTCCCTCAATTCGCCAGCGAGAAGCCTAGGATGCTTGAGCTCCGCGATGGGGACGATGGGGATCCTGCCGAGCGGCACCCCGGTGCAGGCTATCGTGTTGGCCGGGTCCCCCTTCGGGAGGCCGCCCAGGTCGCCCTCGGTTTTTATCACCCTCAATACCACCGGGCTTCTCGACAAGAATGCCGCGTCGGCCGGCGATTCTATCGCGGTCCAGAACGTGGGGAGCGCAGGAGGTGTGGCGATCATAACGGGGCTGGTTTTCATGATTCGGTCGTCCTATCAATCCCGAGGAGTCGGGAGAAGATTGAAGCATAAGCTATTACAGCTGCCCTGATTTTTTTCAACAGCTTTTATACGACATCCGGCAAGGGCATACAAACGACCGTATTGAATGGATAAAAAAAGGGCGGGTCGCCCCGCCCTTTCGGAACAGCCGATTGTCTTCTGACTATGCGGTCTCCTTCTTGATCTTCGGGAGCAGGAAGATCATGACCAGGGCAGCGACCCCCACCAGCGTGTACACCACGCGCGATATTGAGGTCATCTCGCCGAACAGCGTCGCCACAAGGTTAAAATTGAACAGCCCCACCAGCCCCCAGTTCAGACCGCCTACGATCACGAGAATCAACACAATCCACTTCAGTGCCTTCATATCGCCCCCCTTTTGGTTGTAAGCCGTTTTCAGCTGGTGCGATCATATTACAAAAAGCAGCACCGCACAACAAAAAACCTTTGTTAATTGCCGCGTTGCAGCATCGGATTATTTCAGGAACTCAAGCACCGATTGCGCGGTGTCCACCATGAACTCCTTGCGCTGCTTCGAGTCAGCGAGCCCGGAGACGAGCTTTTTCCTCGCATCGTCGATGATGAGCCCCCCGGCTATGGCCTCGTCGAACCCCTGCCTGATCTGACTTCGCCGGTCTTCCCGTATGCGATATCTTTGGCAGACGGAGTCTATCTCATCGAGGGCAGCGATGCGGTCGCCCCTCCATTTCGCCTTCCTGCCCTCCTTCCACTTCGACCATCCCGGCGGATATTTCCCATCGCCCCATCCGGTCTTCTTTCCCCTGGACCATCCCGGAGGCGTCGACTCCGCCCCTTGCCCGGAGTGTGCGCTCACAGATCCGGACTTGTCCTTGCCGTGCCCCTTGCCGTATCCCTTGTCGCTTTTTGCCTGTGCCGGCTGGATCGCAAAGAACAGCAGAGAACATGCTGCCGCAAATGCGATCAGGCCCCTCCTCGAACGTATCATGACGCCTCCTTTTGTCAGAGCTCTTCCCATATCCTCCAGTTGAATTTGCGAGTGCGCAGAAGCCTCACGTAATCGGTGTTGAACGACGGGTTGGAGCGGCAGATGAAGAGGGTCGTCCTGTCGGGTATCTGCCCCACGAGGAAATCCACGTTCCTGGAGTAGGAGTCGCTCTCGATCCTGTCGTAGCCCGCCATCAGCAGGTTGCGCTTCGCATCGTAGAGGTTCACCCCCCATACGCACCAGGAACCCTGGCCCCATATGTTGTAGCCTGTCTCTATCTCCATGATGTAGATCTCGAGCGTGTAGTCGGCCTTCTTCTCAGCGGTGCCCACGCCGGAGAATATCTCGCTCTCCCTGAGCAGTTCGACCGACCTCTCCTGAGCGACATCGGCCAGGTCGCCCGCGAGCCCCCTGGTCTCGTCCCTCGCCATGTTCTTGATCGGCGCGACATGTAGGCTCTTGCCCTGCTCGAGCTGGAAGCCGGGCCTCATGTAGCCCATGCCCAGGCCGAAGAGGTGTTTCTGATAGCCCTCGGACTTGAGCCTCTTCCTCGTCTCGCCGTACTTGCTCTTCGCAAACTTGGGGTCCCGCTCTTTCTGCATGGAGGGTGGAACGCGGGCGTCGAGCGCCGCGGGCGCGGAGAGGGCGAGTGCGACTATGATGAACAGAGCCCTGCGCATCGATCCCCCTATATCCTGTCCTTCCAGAGGTTTGTGTAGAACATCGCGTCCAGAGTGCGCTTGTTCTCCCGGGCCATGGCGACGTTCTCCTCCGGTATCTGGAGGACGAAATCCAGGGCCATCGCAGCAATGGCCGAGCCCTGATCGGTCTTCATGAACTGCCTGATCACGTCCCTGTACTCGGGCGGGATCTGTGCCTGGTTCATCTCGAGGCCGTAGTCGGCCAGGCGCCGGATGAGGGAGGCCTTGGTCTCTTGTGGCTGTATGCTGAAATACGCCAGGACCACATTGCCCATCAGCTCGGAGAATCCATCCCAGGTGAGGGCGTGTTTCTTGAGCATCTTCTTCACATCCTTCTCGCCCTTTATCTTCGCCACGTACTTCAGGGGGTCTGCGCTCTCGAACTCCGTCTTTCTGTCCTTGAGGATCTCGGACCGTAGCGGGCCCCGCATCTCCGAGAAGACCTCCACGAACGAGCGGAAATCGTTGCCCGTGATCGGCCTGATGCTGAAGCTCTCGAGCGACGGCATGGATGGATCGGAGCCCCCGAGGGCTGCGACCGGGATGAGGACCATCAAGGCGATGAGGAACGCCCTTCGTATAATCATGATGAGGAATT
Source organism: Pseudomonadota bacterium (assembly GCA_016927275.1). Taxonomy (NCBI): domain Bacteria; kingdom Pseudomonadati; phylum Pseudomonadota; species Pseudomonadota bacterium. Next base: position 17,249 of record JAFGMW010000019.1, on the reverse strand, counting down.
TAATGCCGCCGGGGGGGCTGGTCAAGCCCGCTTTCCTTGACCTTGGCCACCTATTGTCCTAGCCTCTCTCCCCCCGGGAGAGAAGATGGCGGAGAAAAGGGCAGACAGTCCGTTCTATTTCCAGTCCAGGCTCGTGCTCAACGAGCTCACAGGCCTCAAGGCCTCCACCGTACCGGAGCTTCTGGACCACATAAGGAACGTCCCCGGCTCGGTGATCTACCGCCACACGCACCACTTCCTCGAACAGCACCAGAGGGTCGTGCCCACGGTACCCAACGACTTCGCCTACTGGGTGACCGAGGAGCTGGGCGAGAAGCGCCTGGGCGAGAAGCTCGCCGCCATAAACACCATCGATTTCAACTCCATACGCGAGCTGCGCGACCGGATAGCGCAGGTGCTCGAGGAGTACCTCAGGGCCTATCCGCAGGTGGCCGCGCGCACCCCGCCGCCGGGGCTGGAGTTCCACTTCATGAAGTCGCAGAGCTTCGTCTTCCAGACCCAGCACGTGGCCTACACGCTTGAGGAGTTCTGCGACTGCCTCATGAAGGTCACGCTCACGTCGGTCTATTACCACGTGTTCGAGTCGAGGCTCCGCTTCGAGCAGCCTGTGAACGACTTTTCGAGGTGGCTGGCGGGCGAGCTGGGCGAGAAGGAACTGGCCGCCTCCATAGCGAGGCTCAACCCCTACGACCACTCTCTCGAGGGGCTGAGGGAAAAGATACTCACGCTCGTGCACAGGCGCTACATGCAGCTGATCGGGCAGCCGCAGTGAAGATCAGAGGAAAGGTATATGCCGGGACTGTCAGAATATGAACCGATCGCAGGGCGGTACGTGATCGAAGAGCTCAGGATGCTCGCATCCAAGATCTCCGGCAGGACCGTCCAGATGGTCAACTCCACCGCAGTGGGCGGCGGCGTCGCGGAGATACTCAACCGCATGATGCCGCTGCTGCGGGAGCTGGGGATCGACGCCCGCTGGGACGTCATAAAGGGCGGGGACAAGTTCTTCTGGGTCACCAAGACCGTCCACAACGCCCTCCACGGCGCCGCGGAGGGGCTGTCGCAGGACATGATCGACGAGTTCATGGCGGTGAGCGAACAGAACAACAGGGCGATCGCATGCGATGCGGACATCGTCTTCATACACGACCCCCAGCCCATCGCGCTCGTCGGGCAGAAGGAGTCGCGCCGCAATAAGTGGATATGGCGCTGCCACGTGGACGTCTCCAACCCCAACCCCCAGGTCTGGGAGTTCCTGCGCCGATTCATCGTCAGGTACGACACCTCGGTCTTCTCCGCCCCTCAGTTCTCGCAGGTCCTGCCCATCAGGCAGGCCCTGATATCGCCATCCATCGACCCGCTCGCAGACAAGAACAGGGAGCTCTCCCGCGAGGAGATCGACGAGGTGCTTCACCGCTTCGAGATCAAGCGCGACAAGCCGATCGTCACCCAGGTGAGCAGGTTCGATTTCCTCAAGGATCCGGTCGGCGTTATAGAGGCGTTCAGGATGGTGCGCAAGTCGGTCGACTGCCAGCTGGTGCTCGCAGGCGGCACCGCCACCGACGACCCCGAGTCGGAGATAGTGCTGAACGAGGTCATCAAGGCCGCCGACGGCGACGAGGACATACACGTCCTGCTCATCCCGCCGGGCAGCAACGTGGAGATAAACGCGCTCCAGCGCGCCTCGAGCGTGGTCGTCCAGAAATCGATCAAGGAGGGGTTCGGGCTGACGGTGTCGGAGGCGCTCTGGAAGGGCAAGCCGGTTGTGGCGAGCGCGGTTGGGGGCATCCCGCTGCAGATAAAGCACCGCTTTTCCGGCATGCTCTGCCACAGCGTGGAGGGCGCGGCCAACTCCATCAAGTACCTGCTCAACAACCCCGATTTCGCGAAGCAGCTCGGCGAGCAGGGCCGCGAGCAGGTCAGGGCGCACCATCTCCTCACCCGCCACCTGACCGAATACCTGCTGCTCTTCCTGTCGCTGTACTCGGACGCGGACGTGGTCAATCTGTAGAAAATCGAGGAGGCTCCATGTGGGACAAAGACTCTCTCAGGCAAACCCTTGCCGACAAGGTGGGCGAGAACATGTTCGTGGTGGTCTCCAACCGCGAACCGTACGTCCATAACTGGCGGGAGGGCAAGATCTCGGTCTCAAGGCCCGCGTCGGGCCTCGTGACCGCCATCGATCCGATGCTCAGGGCGAGCCGGGGCACATGGATCGCCCACGGCAGCGGCAACGCGGACAGAAGCGTCGTGGACGAAAAGGGAAGGGTAAAGGTCCCGCCGGGCAAGGACCTCTACACCCTCCGGAGGGTCTGGCTCACCAAGGAGGAGGAGCAGGGATACTACTACGGCCTCTCGAACGAGACCCTCTGGCCGCTCTGCCACGTCGCCTACGCGAGGCCCGCTTTCAAACTCGCCGACTGGGAGATGTACAAGAAGGTCAACCGCCGCTTCGCCGACGTGGTGCTCGAGGAGATCGGCGACAGGAAGGCCTTCGTCTGGGTGCAGGACTACCACTTCGCCCTGCTGCCCGCGATGCTCAAAGAGGCCAGGCCCGACATCATGGTCGCGCAGTTCTGGCACATCCCGTGGCCCAACCCCGAGATATTCAGGATCTGCCCCTGGAGCCACGAGATCCTGGAGGGCATGCTCGGCAACGACCTGCTGGGCTTCCACATACGCTGGCACTGCGACAACTTCATGAACACCGTTGACCTCATCCTGGAGTCCCGCATCGACAGGGAGAGCTCCACCGTGTTCCACCACGGGGGGCTCTCCACCAAGGTGATGGCCTTCCCCATAAGCGTCGACTACGGCCAGATCGAGGAGGACTCGCAGCAGGACTTCTCGAGCAACGAGACGGTGGGCGACGTGATGGACCTGTTGCCCATGAAGTACGAGGTGATGGCGGTCGGCATAGACCGCATAGACTACACCAAGGGCATACCGGAGCGCCTCAAGGCCATAGACCGCTATCTGGAGAAACACCCGGAGATGATCGAGAAATTCCTCTTCGTGCAGATCGGCTCGCTCTCCAGAATACACATAGGGCTCTACAAGCAGCTCAACGACGAGATCAACCGCCTTGTAGAGGAGATCAACTGGAAGTACTCGACAGAGGGCTGGCAGCCCATCGTCATGCTGCGCAGGGGGCTCGTGTACCCGGAGATACTGGCGTTCTACCGTATGGCGAAGGTCTGCATCGTGAGCTCGCTCCACGACGGCATGAACCTCGTGGCAAAGGAGTATATCTCCAGCTGCGCTGGAGGCGACGGGGCGCTGGTGCTCTCACGATTCGCCGGTGCATCGCGCGAGCTGGACAAGGGGGCGATCGTGATCAACCCCTACGACACCGAGGCGTTTGCCGACGCGATACACGAGGCGGTCTCGATGCCCGACGAGGAGCGGCGCAGCAGGATGGAGAAGCTGCGCGCGATCGTCTCGGAGTACAACATATACCGCTGGGCGGCAAAGTTCATGTCCGAGCTGTCCAAGATAGCGTGAGGCGATTGTGCGGAGATTCGAAAGGCACAGCGAGCTGATCCTGGAGCGCTGCCTCGCCAGAGGCGAGGCGCTGATGCTATTCGATTTCGACGGCACCCTCGCACCCATCGTGGGCCATCCGAACAGGGCCGCGCTGCCCGCGCGCTGGCGCTCCCGCCTCGAGAGCCTCGCGGGCCACCGCGGCATCAAAGTGGGCATAGTCACTGGCAGGCCCTATCAGGACATCAGGAAGCGGATACCGACGCGCGGCGTCGTCGTCTCCACCGACCACGGCCACGAGGTGCGCCTTGGAAGAAAGCTCCTGATGAGAGTGGGCGGAGGTCTCAAGCGGGAGATGGCGGCTCTCGCCAAAGATGCGCGAACGATACTCGACAAGGCGCCGGAGGCGTTCGTCGAGGAGAAGGATTACTCCGTGGCTGTCCACTACAGGCTGGTGCCGCAGCGCAAGAAGGCCTGCGTGGTCCGGGAGTTCGTCCGCATCGCGAAGCCGCACTGCAAAAAGCACCGTCTCACGATCTCGAGGGGCAAACAGGTTATCGAGGTGCGCCAGAGCGGGCTCTGGGACAAGGGGAAGGCGTCGCTCTGGATCTGGCGCAGGCTCGCGCCGGACGCCCTGCCCTTTTATTTCGGCGACGACACGACCGACGAGGACGCATTCAAAGCGCTCGGCAGGCGCGGGATAACGGTCCGCGTCGGAATGAAGAGGGGAAGCCGCGCCCGATACTTCGTGGATGAGATGGACGAGGTCGCCCCGTTTTTCGAGCGCCTCCTGAAGACCATCTGAGGCGCAAATCAGCGCTGCACCCACTCCGCAGGGTCGAGACGATAATAACCCTCGAGCAGCCCGTAGAGCTCGGGGTGCTTGTACTTGAGGGCCTTGCCCCTGTTGAAGAAGGCCTCCGTGGCCACGGCGAAGAACTCCGCCTCGTTGGTCGCGCCGTATGCGTCCAGCACGTCGTGGACGTGATTGAACGCCCTGTCCCTCAGCTTTGCGTACTCCCCGCCCATGACCCTGGACCACTCCGGGTACGCGGAGCGGCTCCCGAGTATCGGCGTCCCGTCGGCGGCGCCGTCCTCCTGGTCCAGCTGGTGGGCGAACTCGTGGAGCACCACGTTTCTCCCCTCATCGGGGTGAGCCGCCTCCCTCGCCACCTCGTCCCACGCGAGCACCACGAGGCCCTGCGTCCACGACTCGCCGAGGCGCACGCTCGCCTCCTCGGTCTCCACGTATCCGAACCTGCTCCTCTTCCCTGCGACGTACGCCGAAGGATAGACGATCACGGAGTCGCACTTGGGGAAATAGGTGCTCCTCCGGCGGAGCAGCAGCATGCACGCCTGGGCCGCGATAGTGACGCGCATCTCCTCAGTGAGCGCAAGGCCGCCGCACCCCTCGAAGTGCTTCTCAGCGAGGAAATTCTGGATGTGGCCGTGCAGCTCGGGTTTCAGCTCCTCCGGGATGAGCCTGTATAGCGCGACGTTGCGCCTTATGACCGCGAGCTGCCCGTCGGGGAGCGGCCTGCCCATGAGCCTTTTGCGCCTGAGCGCCCTGCGCAGCAGGCCGGCGCCGACGGCCAGCGGCAGGACCGTGATCGCTGCGAATATACCGGGTGGGCCTTTCAACACTCACCTCTCCAGATGATCCTACATCGCCATAATGCCTCAAAGCGCTTGCCGCGCAAAAGGAAAATAATCCTGAAAAACCAGGTTGCATCGGGGCCCGTATGATTATACAGCGGTCGAAACACCAAATGGGAGGGGACATGGCACACACGATAAACGACGAATGCATCAACTGCGGGGCCTGCGACCCGGTCTGTCCGGTGGAGGCGATATCGGAGAAGGACGACCGCAGGGTGATCGATCCAAAGAAGTGCACCGACTGCGGGGCATGCGTGGAGGTGTGCCCGGTGGAGGCGATAAAACCCGGATGAGGCCCCGGGACACGCGAAAAAAAGGCCCTGCGGTATTTCGCAGGGCCTTTTAAAATTCAGGCTGTCAAAAGCCGGAATTCAACGGCGCAGAAGCGATACCGGCAGCGCACCCTGCATCCATGGATTGACAGGGAGCCGCCATCCGAAGGGGCCAGACTGAGCTGAGAACATGGCCGAGGCGCCGAACGCGGGCCCGGGATCGGCTGATCCCGGCGAGCGGCCCAGGTCCCTGGGCGGAAACTCGGAGAGCCTGCCCTGGTCCTTCACATCTATCGGTATCTTGAACGGCGGCAGCACTTCCGGAAACATCCTCACGAGCTCCACCGCATCCTGAAAGCGGGCCGACCGCTCGATCTCGCCGGCGATGGCCCGCACGGCATGGTCGGTCTCCTCCCTGGAGAGCCTGGGAGGGCCCGGTATGAGCCAGGCCGGCTCGCTTGCGAACTTGAGGAGAGGAACCGACGGCTCCATCTCGAAATCGACCCAGTGCTCGTAACCGGATATGCCCACCCTCTTGGGGGCCACCCCGGGCTTTGTTATGAAGATGCCGGTGAGGTCCGCGTAGTGGTTGAGCGCGGACCCGTCCCCGACGATATAGCCCCGGTGCGACGCCATGAGCACGGCGCTCCTGATTATGTCGTCCGCAGTCTTTGCGGTCCTGGCGTATATCCTGAAGGTGCTGTCCCGCTCCCTTTCGACCGAAGGGACGTACTCCAATATCCTGGGGTATCCGTTGAACACGTCCATGTCGCGGTCTCTGCCGCCCTGGCGGAAGGCGTTGAAGGCGGAATAAATGAGAACCGCTGCGGTCCACTCCACGCTCACGCCGATCCCGTCCATCTCCCCCCTGCCGCTGGCGGCAAAATCCCTGTACAGGGAGAGCCTCATCGCTTTCGATGAGATCGAGGGGAGGATCTCCTCGGCCGGCCTCATTATCCTGAACTGCGTCAGCGCCGACTCATCGACGAGAGACGGCGGTACCCATCTGCCCTTGGAGGTCGCTTCGCCCGGCAAAACTGCGCCTGCGCCAAAATCGCCCGCCCGACTCCTGATCGCGTTAAAATCGCTGAACCTCGTCATCTCCGAATGATCCTCCGGATGCTCCTGCGCCGCTGCGACGGCCGAATTCACCTGGGCCCGTATCTGTACCTGATGGTGGCAGGAAAAACCCTGATTGGGATAATTATCTAACATACCCGGATACGATATATCAACAAATTATCGCACCGCAGAGCTGAGGGGTTCCGGCACATCCGGCTATTCCGAACTCGGCCCCTCTATCTCCTCGGCCGGGGTCCTGTCGGTGTCCGGCTCAGGGGGCGGTGGAGGCTGCTTCTTCCTGGGCATATGGATGCTCTCGTCGTGCACGCCGGCGTCCGAGTCCTGGTAGAGGACCTCGTCCCTCTGTTGGTCCTCGAGCCTCTGCTGCTCCTCGTCCTCATCCCACTGCGCAAAGGCGGTGTACGGCGTCAGGGCCATCGCTGCGATGGCTGCCGCGGCTGCGATCCACTTGACATTCACAGGCACCTCCGGTCGATGGACATCTTATCTCACCTGGCCGCATCGTTTTCAAGCTATTGTATCAGGCCCTCTGCGAAATCCTCCATCACCTCGCGCCCCTGCTCTGAGTCCTTGAACGAGTCGTCGGCCCTGCGGAAGCTCTCCATCACCCTCTTCTCCACCTCAGGGCCCACGAGGCCCAGGCGATGGGCGGTCGCGTACATGGCCGAGGCCCTGCCGTATTCTTTGCGCTTCTCGCAGGCGAGGCCCGCCAGGTACCACTCGAACGCGGGCTTGAGCCCCTGCGCGCGGCTGCCCGGCTCCTCGCAGCTCGATGCGGCCTTGACCGGCGAGGAGTCGCCCCTCACGGTGCGCGCGATCCTGATGCCCTGCACGACGCGATCTGCGTCCCCCCCTGACTCCATCCCCCTGCGGAGCAGGCCCTCGACGTCAAAGTCGCCTGACTCCATCTTCGCGTACGCCAGATCGATCATGATGCCCCCGTTCCCCGGATCGGAGGCGAGTTCCGACTCGAGCCTCGCCGCCGCAGCGCGCGCATCCTTCACCCTCACAGGCTCCACCCTCTCGATCCTTTCCAGCCCGGCGCCGCTGCCGTAGAGGCTCGCCAGGACCGCTTTGGGCCTGTCGGACAAGACCTCGATCGACACCTCCGTCGCAGCGCCGCCGCCGTCCGGCACTATGCGCACGCGGCGCATCCCGGGGGCCACGAAGAAGCGGCCCACGCCGAAATCGGACGGCAGGCTGCGCCAGCTGCGCTCGTCCGCCTTCTCGGCGGCAGACATGGACATGCCCAGCAAAATGAGGGCCAGCCCCGCGATCTGCGCCTCGACCTCGTCCTCCTTTGACAGCTCTATCCCGGCCACGTACATCCCGGTCTGGAGCGCCGATTTTATGGCCTTGCGCACGAAGCTGCGCTTCTGCCGCCCGGCGAGCGCCTCCAGTATGTCCTTGCCGATGTCGTGGAAGGAGTGAGTCCTGCCGGCGCTCTCGCCGTCTATGAACACCTCCGCGTCGCGCGCCCCCCCGGGCCATGCGACCACGGTCGGCAGCTGCATGGATACGAGCCCGGTGGTCACGGGCCTCGATACGTAGACAGGGGATCGGCCCGACTCAACGATCACCACTATCTCGCCCTTCTTCCTGCGCCCGCTCTCATAAGCGCGCCTGAGATCCGCGCCGTAATACGGCAGTTCCTTGTCGATCTTTCCGGTCCTTCTGTAGTCTATGACCGCGTCGCCGATGTGGCCCATGGCCTCCCAGACGACCGCGGAGAGATATGTGGCGAATGCGTTCGGCGGGCCTCCCGGCCTGCCGTAGACGCGCTCCGAGACGTTCTCGATGCGCCGCACCTCCACGAGCGCCTCGTCCCACTTATCGAGCAGTATGTAGTTGAGCATCCTGACGACCGGGACGAGCACCTTCTCGTGCCTGTCGCCGGAGTATCTGGTGGCCTCCTCGCTCCAGAGCGTGGCCGAGGTCTCGCGCGTGACACTCTTCGGCTCGTACGCCTCGGAGAGGGACTCGGCCTCCTCCAGCGCCCTGTTGCTATCCTCATAGCGGCCCGCCGCGTGCAGGATCATGCCGCGGTCCATGAGGTACAGCAGCCTGTCGCGCGGGGAGGGCTCGACCTTCTCGATGAGCTCGGCCGCCTTCGCGTAGTCGCCGCGGAAGAGCGCCGCGTGCGCGGGCCGGGCCTTGGAATTATATGTTGAGACGCAGGAACACGATATCAATGTCGCCAATAATATAATTGTTCTAATGAGCCATAAGAAATTTTCGTGAGGGGAAGCGGTCCGCATTGCATTAAAGCGACGTTTTGACCGGAGGCGTATGAGGAGTGAAAATTGCGACTGGTTTCGCGAATTAGGGGCTGACAGAGGAAGACACCTAATTCGCTTCCCTGGAATAATATCTGATGTAAATGAAACCAGCGCCATTTTCGCGACGAATAGCCGCAGGGAAGGAGCAGCAATGCGGACCGCTTCCCCGGAAGAAAATTACATGGTGACTCGTTTTCTGGTGAACTTCTTCTTGATCTCAAGCTCGTCGGCCCAGACGATCTCGGCGGTCTCGAGGTCCGTGATCTCCATGGTGGTCTTGTAGTACACGATCTCCCTGCGCCCCACCGGCTGCTTGATCGATGCGATGTGCCCCGAGAGGACCCAGTCGGCGCCGACCTGGCGGCCCTTGGCCTTGGCGGTCTCGGGGCTCACGTAGCCCGAGCCCTGGTACTCCAGCTCGCGCGCGATCTCCCGGCGCAGGCGGTTGTTGAGAAACCTCACCTGGCCGGAGTCGATGAGATGCTGCCGGATCTTGTTGGTCAGCGAGACCATGTCGATGTGCTCGTCGGTCCCGTTGGAGAAGAGGCTGATGATCACCGCCGGCTTCCTGTCGGAGGTTGCCAGAAACTCGCTCGAGAGCATGGATTTGGAGAGCCGCTCCGCGATCACCTGCAGGTCCGCCTCCACGAACTTGTCGGAGAGGAGCCACACCTCGCCCGGATCGATGTATTTTCCCTCCGTGTAGACCTTCTTCGTGGCGCAGCTCGACATCGTCAGTGAAATGGCAGCAACTGCCAACAAGCATATCAGTCTCGTTTTCATCCTCTCCTCCTTTTGAAACACAGGATGCTCAATTTATCGGCTGCACTGTATGGCGGCTCCTCCCGCCACAATTTGAGGACCCTTTTTCCGATGACGCTGTAAAAAGGGGCCTCAAATTCTGGCTCGCGTCGCCGCACCCTCGCCAGCCTTTCTCTGCTACTATAATATGTTCCCCATCTTATCAGCTATGGTGCGCTGGACGTACTCGCCGAGCGCCCGCACCGCCGATCTCTCGGCCATGACCTCGCTCTTTTCGTTGGCGCTGGCAGACCACGTCATTGTGCCGACCACCTCGCCGGACGCCGGGTCGGTTATCTCCAGGTCGAGGTCCGCCTGGTAGATCTGCATGAGCATGTCCTGACCCATGTCGATGGTGCCCTTGTACGTCAATTCGGTCGTGCCCTTGAGATCGTACGCCTTGCCGCCGGCGGTGCCGGTCACATAGCCCGCCTTCGAGAGGCCGTTTATGAGATAGCCCCGCACCTTTGCACCGGGCCCCTCCACGCTCACGCTGAAGCGCACCTCTTTGCGCAGCCTGCGGATCGCCTCGCGCAGCGTCGACTCGTGGTAGGGCGCCTCCATGAGCGAGTAAGCTCCGCCGGGCTTGAGGATGCCGAGCAAATCCTCTATCTCCGTGATCTCGCCGGCCATGGCGAGCGCCCTGCCGTAATGCGATATGACGGAGAGCGCCCTCCCCCTCTCGCGCGCCTCGCCGGCCGCGTCGACCTCGGAGGCGATGTCCTGCTTGATGCGCTGAGCGCGCTTCTCCAGGTTCTTCGCTGCCCCGTAGCGGTCGAGCACCGCAAGCGCGTAGAGCATGCGGCCCTTCTTGTCCCTGTGGTACTCCTTTATCTCCACCCCCTCGAGCACCTCCCTCGCCGTGGAGGTGACCACGTCGGTCTGCGTGGACTTCGCGCCGGAGGCGCTCCCTATAGCGCGCTCCGAGCGCGTGGTCACCTTGACCTCCGTGCGGATTGTCTTGGCGATCTCGGCGCGGGCGGAATCTCCTGCCCACTCCATCTGCTGCCCCTTACCGCCCTTGTCCAGCGGCGTGGACCCCACACCTATGAAATATCGCGGCTCAGGATATTTCTTCGATGCCCCGCCTATCCAGTCGGGTCCCGATTTTGACCATGCCGACGCCGGAGAAAGGATCAGCAGAAAGACAGCCAATGTAATTACGCGTTTCATGAAGTCGACCTCCTTTATTTCAGCTCAGGCAACGGAGCGGGTCGCGGCGCTTTTCTCGCTACGCTCGTCGCCTCATGCGCCGGCTCCTCGCTGGGCTTTCGTCGTCCGGATCATCACAGGCTACGGAATCCGGCCTCCTCGAGCCCCGCTGCGAAAAGCGCCGCGACCTGCTCCGTCAGCGAAATACAGCTATGAAGAGATCCTTCCCGCACGGCGCTGATTACAACTAAGCCAACAGCTAAGCGGCGACGCGAGCCAGAATTTGAGGCCCCTTTTTACAGCGTCATCGGAAAAAGGGTCCTCAAATTGTGGCGGGAGGAGCCGCCCTGCGACATGCGGTGACGCGAGCCGCTCAGGGCTGTTGCAATGTCTTCTCGACGCTCTGCTCCTCCGCCTGTTTGAGCTCCTCGATCGTCTTCTGCACCTTCTCCTGTATCTCGGCGTCTATATCGGCGCTCCTCTTCGCCCTCCTCCTGAGGTCGCGCGTCATGTCGTCCGCAAAATCGTTTTCCACCATCGCGAAGAAGCGGCTGAGATCCACCTTGATGAGCGACCGGCAGCCCTTGTACTTGCCCCCCTTCTTGCAGTGGCGGGAGACGATCACCGAGCCCTCGACCGTCTGCTTAGAGCTCGCCTCCACCACGCTCTGAGAGATCGTGAAGTTGCGGGAGCGGACCTCCTCCATGTAGTTGGCCACGAGGCTCCCCATGAACGAGGCGACCTGCGAGCGGGCGTTGAGATCGGCGCTCTGCCTCTGGTCGTACACCTCGGTCCAGTCGGGGTTGGAGTGGCCGATTGTCATGAATATATTGGACTTTCTGTCCCAGGACTGCCCTTCCTTCTTCCACCACTTTCCGTCCGGGTCGAGCCTCTGCCCCCAGTGGCTCTCGTCCTTCGCGCACGCGCCTGCAAGCGCCGCGCATGCGAGGACCAGAACGATGATGCGGAGATAATTCCTTCCCATGGCGCCCCCCTTGAACTCTATGCGGATTTGCATGAAACGATAGTTGAAGGCACGGGCCGTGTAAATAGGGCAAAAAATGGCCCCGGGGAAGAACCCCCGGGGCCGGGAAACTCTCAGTCGCACCGATGCAGCCGGCTATCAAGGCTCCAGCAATATCCGGGTATAGACGTCCTCCTCAAGCATGATGTGCTCGCCGGCGCCGCCTCCCATTATCACCAGGATGACCGGTCTATCCCCAAGATCATCCGCATTGGCCTTCAGCATGAAATCGTCGTACCCGTCGTTGTCTATGTCACCGGTGCGCGCAGGGAAACTCAGGCCGGGCTGGTCATAGTTGTCACCCGGCACGATGTATTTGTCGTAATCAGACTCTATCACGTACTCGGCCTTGTAGATCTTCCTTCCGTGCATGAGGTACATCAATTTCACGCCAGGTGAATACGTGTAGTTCAGGAATATGTCCTCCCTGCCGTCCGCGTTCTCGTCGCCTATAACGGTCACGGTAACCGAGGCCTCTAAGGACTGCGTCTGCCGTATCACGAACGAGGCGTCCGCATCGGTCATCGAACCCCTCATGTGGTCGCCGCCTAAGAAGACATGGACCTCGGGTTCCAGTTTCCCGTCCGGAGCGTTCAAGGGCCTATAGACGCTTGTGAGGATGAGGTCGCTCACGCCGTCGCCGTTTACGTCGGCCGCGTACGCTCCGGTCAGGTCCCTGTTCGGTTTGGTCATGGCGATTGTCGCGCCCGGCGCGGCGAGCATGGACGAGAGGTCCTCTGAGCCGAAGAATATCTGGGCCTCGGACGACTCCACGATGAAATATCCGTCCGAATCGAACCCGGCGTCCCTCCAGACCCCGGCTATGTCGAAGAACCCGTCGCCGTCGAGATCGGCTGGGGTCGTCATCGGATCCGCATAGTGGTGTGTGCTGGTCGGCGTGGCTGAACCAATGGAGCCGCTGGCGACCATGAGGGCGCCTAGCGCCATGTTGAGCTCAGAGGGAATGGCGCCGCGGATTATTGCAACACCGTAATACCTGTCGCTACCGCCGGTCTTGCATTCCACCCCGTACATGGCGTCGTCTATCCCGTCTGCGTCGAGGTCCCCGACACCGGCGAGGAGATCGATCTTGCAGGATGGCAATACGGGCGGATCGATGGATGAATGGAAAGAGGTGTCCGACATGTCGTACCGGTTCCAGATCAGGAAGGTGCCGTCCGCCCATTCATTCACAGACGGCATCCCGCTGCCGTCCCAGTTCCTCATCATCATAGGCGCCCTTATTCTGGCTCTGGTGCTGAAGTTCCACACCAGATTGAAATTGATCAGCGTCTCGGTCGGAATAACACTCGAAGGCAGGAGGCTGATCTGCTCGCCAAGGAGGATTACCAGATAGTCTGCCATAACGCCCTGGAAGATAAAGGGCAGATCCGCGGAAAGGCCCACCCCCCCGTCGAAATCGAACGGGTTCACGTCCAGAGTCACGCTCCCGGAGAGCTCGGTCGCCTTGCCCACGGAGGCGGATACAGGCAGGTCGCCGATGTCGACGTCGTAGGTGGCCCCGTACTCGAGCGGGCCGCAGATCCTGAACAGCGAGCCGGATAGCCAGTAGGCGTCGACCACCGGGAAAGGATTCTTCTCCTCGTCGGTGACGGAGAAGTTCTCCTCAACGTACTGCCTCTCGTCGGCGGTCAGCTCCCGAGAGAAGGAGACGAGTATGCTGCGCGTGAAGACCCCTATCGTCCCCGTGGCCGCATAGCTCGCGGTGACGGCGCTGCTCGGCCCGCCTCCGCCCCCGCCGCCGTTGACGTCCGGGTCGCCGTATTTGATCGCTCCGCTCCCGAAGCATCCGGCCAGTACGAGTGCCGCTGTGGCGACAAGGAGCATGAGCCATAGGCGCCGGACCCATGACGAGTCGTACGCAATGGCCTTGGTCTTCATAACGCCTCCTCCCGAATGGCAGAAGACACCATCCAGCAGGCATAAAATGAGCATAAAGCGTGCCACTGCCGGCGAATGCGGTCTTAAACATAACTTAATGAAATTTAATGATAATAATGCAGGACTTGATCTTCCTCTTTCTCAAAATGGGTCAAAAATTACTTAAAAGCGTCAAAATACCAACAACTTCAACTTCTTGCCCTTCACCCTTGAGCTTTCAGCTTTCAGCTTTCAGCTTTCAGCTTTCAGCTTTCAGCTTTGAGCTTCTCAGCTTCTCAGCTTCTCTGCCTCTTAAACGCGAGCCTCATCTTTGTGAAGAGCAAAAAGAGCGATCCGTCGCGGAAGTCGGGGAACGCCCACGGCATGGGCTGCCAGCCCTTGTTGTACCAGAGCAGCACGTCCGCATAGACCCCGGGCGCGAGCGCGACCTTGTGGCCGCCGTATTTGCCGGAGAGGAGCACGAGCTTGCTCTGGTCCAGATAGCCCGGGTCGATGTTAACGATGCGTCGGCCCTCGGCCGAGAAGCGACACTCGATCTCCTGCGCAAACTGCTTGAAACCGGCCGCAGCCTCCCCGGGCACGATCTTGGCGAACGACACGAAGCAGCGCGAAAGGCCCGCGCCCATCTCATCCCCGTAGTAATCGGTGTGCGTGAACGGCTGCAATTCCCCGCGGATGTCAGCATCGCCGAACAGCGGCTCCATCATCTCAAGCACGCCTTCAAGAACGTCGGTGCGCGACGTGAGTATCCCGGCGATGGGCTTAACGAGATTGTCTGTCATATTACCGTCCTTTGATGTCGACGGACGCAACGCTTCGGGTATTCTTCTCGCTATCCCTCCTCGCCTCAGACGCCGTCTCGTCGGGGGCTTTCGTCGGCCGGTACTTATAGGCTGCTGTATCCGGCCTCCTCGAGCCACGCTGCGAAGAACACCCGAAGCGTTGCGTCAGTGCGACATTGCGAATTGTAGCCAGCGCATCGCGCGCCATGGAGACCAGGCGGCGGTCGACGCCGAAGGCGCGCTCGACCTCTTCTGCAAAATCCGACCCCAGCCGCACCTGGTTCCTGTCGCCGCCGCGCACGCGCCGGACTCTGCCGTCCCTCATGTAGAGCTGTCCCTCTGCCGTCTGGCGCGACACGCACAGGTGGCGCATCATGGGCCACTCGAACGAGTCGATCCAGCGCGCGAGGAACTCCTCGTCCGAGACGGGCCTGTCGCGCAGCCTGTACCGGATCTTTTTGCCTCCTTCGCTCTCGGAGATCAGCAGGAGCTGGCTCGATCGCCCGAGCCTCGTGAGCGTGAGCGCGCCCTGCAGGCCGCGCTGCAGGGACGCGCCATGTTCAGGGATCTCGATCGGCTCCTGCATGAGATAACCCGGATCGACCAGAAACCTCGCGCATCCTGCGCGGACGATCAGCGCGCAGTGCGTGCCCGGCCCGTAGGAGCGGTCGCACAGGACCGGGGCCGCATCGAAGCCGAAGAACTCGAGCACCCGGCGGAAGAAGTGAGTGAGCGAGAAGCAGGTGCCGCCGGCACCCCTCTCCAGGTGCTCCGAGAGCACCACCTCGGGCGTGCGCAGCCTCTGCAAAGGGTCTTCATGCCCCGCGGCGCGCAGGACCTTGGTGAAGTTCTCGTACGGAAGCCGGCCGAATTCGCGCGTGAGAGTGCGCAAGAGCGCCAGATCGGGCATGCCCTGCCGCACCCCGCACAGCCTGGCGAACTCGCCGGCCACCTCCCTGCAGTCGCCCCGGATCACCGCGTTGGCATACATGCAAATGCCGGCGCAGGCAAGGGCGCTTGCGATCCTCGCCGGATGAGATCGCAAAAAGGCGAAAGGCCGGTCTCGCGACCGGCCTCGGAAAAGGAGATATGATCTCCCAAAGGGTTCAGTTCATCGACTCTTTCAGGATTATCTCGTGCAGTATGTTGCGGGGGCGATAGCCGGAGACCACCTTCACCGGCTCCTCGGAGCTGGATGTGTTGATGATCTCGTAGATCAGCTGCTCGCGCGCGCCGCTGTGCGGTATGTAGATCCCGCCGCAGGAGATCACCGCCGGGTTCCGGCACTCGGCCTCGAGCTCGGTCCCGCACAGGATCCTCTCCATGATCATGTCGCTGGCGTGTCCCTTTTCCATACCGCTCCCTCCACCTCATAAAACAAGCAAGGAGCATGCCAGGGACGCATAACGATGCGCTGCACTTGAAATTATTGTTTTCTATGGTTTATCTGGAGCGTGAAAGACCGAACGGATCGTGATCAGAGTGAGAATCTACCCGGCAGCGTCAAATATTCTGATACACAAAGGCCCGCCTTACGGCAGGCCTTTATCTCTCTCTCACAGCGATCCTCTGAGAAAAATCCCGGGCTATCTGCCTGACGGCATTGGCGCCATCGGCGCATCAACGCCCTGCGGACTGGGCACGATGCGCACCTTCCGCTTGATCACATTCCTCTTCTCGGGCCCCCCGGGTGCGAGCTGCATCGGCGCGTCCGTCATCTCAGGCTTCATGGTCTTGTCCAAGATATATTTCGTGTCAGGATCGCAGGCGTTCCCGATCCCGTCGAGATCGCCGTCCTCCTGGTGCGGGTTCTTCACCTTCGGGCAATTGTCGGAGACATCCGGGACCCCGTCGTTGTCGTCGTCATCGTCGCACGCGTCGCCCAGGCCGTCGCCGTCGGTGTCGGTCTGGTCGTTGTTGCAGGCGAGCGGGCAGTTGTCGCAGGCGTCGCCCCACCCATCTGGCAGCGTCCCCTCGACCCCGCCGCATGTCGTTTCGGAATTCGCCTGGTCCGGATTGGCGACGTCGGGACAGTTGTCGCAGGCGTCGCCCAGGCCGTCGCCGTCAGAGTTTTTCTGTGTCGGATTGGCTTTATCCGGACAATTGTCGAATAAATTCACGACATTGTCGTCGTCCGAATCTAACCAGGTCGGCGGTTGAAGTATGGTGTGCACTTTCATCACGTTGCTCTCGCCAATGGAATACGATTTCAGGTAGACTTCCTTGTAACTACTGAGGCAGGAGCCGATGCTCTCGTTGTACATGAGCTTCAGTTTGTGCGAATTGCCGACCACGCACTTGACGTCGCAGTAATTATCGCCCTCCTCATGCTTGTAGCAAGCCATGGAAATCTCCTGAGGCTCGATATGGTAGATCTCAGTCGGTTCTTCGAACTGAGCGGAGCTGGAACCATGCTTCTTGCAGTGAAACCAGATCCTAATGCCGCCTGCGGTCTGGCCGCAGTTGCCCGAACCCACCAGGCGGGAGAAGAATAAGATGTCCCCCACCTGCTGGCTCTCGCCCGCATTCGAAGGCCAGGGAAAGACTATGGCATTATGGTGCGAATTGGTGCTGTGGCTGAAATTCGCCAAAGCATTCTTGGGAAGGGCAATGCAGAATGCGACCGCCACAAAGATAGACACCGCTATTCGCCTCATAAGATCCTCCTGGATGCGCCATTAATAGCACGGCACTGACGTGCGCGGAAGCATCCATTCCATATATTTGCAATAAACCGGCCAAAGGGTCCGAAAACGGCAAAATCCACAACATAATGATATATTACAATATTTTAGATTCGAGCAACAGGGCG
>JAFGMW010000018.1 GCA_016927275.1 Pseudomonadota bacterium | reverse complement strand
TGGCCCTCGCAGTTTTGATGCTGGCGCCGGCCTTCTCCGCCGCGGCCCAGACAGTGGACGTGGACAAGATCCGCAGCGGCGGCAAGCTCTATCCCGTCAAGACCCCCACCCGCGCCATACAGGACCTCGACGGCATGCTCGACGACTTCAAGGTGGCGCCCAAGGGCAAAGCCCTCTCGGCCGCCGACGAGGAGTTCAACCGGAAGCTCAAGCAGGACGTCATCCACGGCACCTTCGACATACGCGAGCTCGCGAAGCAGTCGCTGGCCAGGCACTGGAAGGAACTAACGCCGCAGCAGCAGGATGATTTCGTCAAGCTGCTCACCGATCTGCTCGAGGAGAAGGCGCTCTTCTCCAAGGAGCAGTCGGCGGCCAAGAGCAAGGGGGGCGGCAAGTACTACGTGGTGTACAGCGGGCACAAGTTCTACGACGCCGGTCAGACGCGCTCGTTCGTGAGGACGAAGGTCGTTGTCCCCTCGGAGAAGATAGACATCCCGCTCCACTACAGGCTCAAGAAGAAGGGCGAGGAGTGGAAGATCTACGACGTCATAGTCGACGAGGCGAGCCTCGTGGACAACTACCGCTACCAGTTCGACTCCATAATCAAAAAGCACGGGTATGCGGATCTGGTGAGGCGGATGAGCGACAAGCTGGCCGAGATCCGCTCCCAGAGGAAATCTTAAGAGAGATGCCATCCGATAGAAAGAGGCTCGCCGTCGTGATTCTCGCCGACGGCGCGCGCGCGGACGTGATTGGTGAGGAGCTTGCCCGCGGCAGGCTCCCCAACATCGCGAGGCACCTCGTCGAGCAGGGCGCCTCGCTCCCGGCGGTGACGAGCTTTCCCTCCACGACCGGCCCCGCCTATCTGCCGTTTCTGACCGGCTGCTTCCCGGGTACGTGCAACGTGCCCGGCATCCGCTGGTTCGACAAGGCGAAATACGACTCAGGCTGGTCGTTCGACCGCTACCGCTCCTACGTGGGCCTCGAGAGCTTCTGCATGGCGGGCGACATGTGGGGGCACATACGCACCGTATTCGAGCTCGTGCCCGGCTCGGTGAGCATCTTCAACCCGATCGCCCGCGGCGCCCGCGGCCCGCGCAACGCCACCCGCGTCAGCAGGATCTGGTACTGGTACTACTCGCACCTGACCGACCGCTGGGCGTTCACCGACGAGGCGGCGCTGCGCAAGCTGAGGGCGGAGATAGCGAAGAGGCCCTCCTACGTGTTCTGCGTCTTTCCCGGGATAGACGAGTACTCGCACCTGGCGCACCCCAGGCATCCGCGCACCCTCGAGCAGTACAGTCGGCTCGACTCGGCGGTGGGGGCCGTGGTGGCCGACCTTGCCGCGGCGGGGCTCTGGGACGAGACCGCGCTCTTTCTCGTCTCGGACCACGGCCTCTCCGCCACTCATACCCACTTCTGCGTCAACACGTTCATGGAGGGGCGCGGCCTTCCTCCCTTCTTCTACCCCCTGATATTCAAAAAGCGCGGGAAGCTGTGCGCGAACATGGTCTCCGGCAACGGGATGACCCATCTCTATTTCAGGAACCGCGACGGGTGGGCGCGCCACACGGTGCGCGATGAGTTGGAGAGGCTCTCGCCCGGGCTCATCGACGCGCTCCTGGAGGAAGAGGCGGTCGACATCTTAGCCGTGCGCAACTCCGCGGGTGGTGCGGACATCTTGAGCAAAAGGGGCGAGGCGTCGGCGAGGCTCGACGGGGCGGCGCTGCACTACGAGGTGAAGGGGTCGGACCCGTTCGGCTACGGCCCGTTGCCCGCCGATCTCGATCCCATGCAGTCGCTGGCCCGCACCCTGGATACCGACTATCCGGACGCGCCCTTCCAGATCGCGCACCTCATGACCGCGCCGCGCGCGGGGGACCTCATCATCTCGGCGACGCCCGGGTTCGATTTGAGGGAGAAGTACGAGCACCCCGAGCACCGCGCCTCGCACGGCTCTCTCCACCATAGCCACATGCGCGTGCCGCTCATCACGAATCTCAGGCTCGAGTACAGGCCCGCGCGCACCGCCGACGTGTTCCCCACGGTGCTCAAACTGCTCGGATCGCCACTGCCGGGACACATAGACGGACTGCCGTTGAACGAGCTCAAAGCTCAAAGGTGAAAGGTCAAAGGTCATAGGTGAAGGAGCAAATGGTGCTTGATATTGCGGGGGAATTTGCGATATAGGCCCTCCCTCGACTTATCATTATATATGGGGCTGTTTGAGGCATGGCGCGGCGAGGGATATCGACTGCGCAAAAGGAGACAGGCGATGACGAACAAGGAGTTCAAGGTCAAGGATATGGCCCTGGCGCAGTTCGGCCGCAGGGAGATGGAGATAGCGGAGAAGGAGATGCCGGGGCTGATGGCGGTGCGCGGGAAGTACGGACCTGGGAAGCCGCTCAAGGGCCTGCGCGTCACCGGCTCTCTGCACATGACCATACAGACCGCGGTCCTCATCGAGACCCTGGTTCAGCTGGGTGCCTCGGTGCGCTGGGCCTCCTGCAACATCTTTTCAACCCAGGACCACGCCGCGGCCGCGATAGCCGCTTCGGGCGTCCCTGTCTTCGCGTGGAAGGGCGAGACGCTGGAGGAGTACTGGTGGTGCACCTGGCAGGCTCTCAGTCACGGCGGCAAGGGGCCGAACCTCATCGTGGACGACGGAGGCGACGCCACGCTGCTCGTTCACAAGGGCCACGAGCTGGAGACCTTCTTCGAGAAGAACAGGAAACTCCCGGAGATGAAGACGACCGTGAAGGAGGAGATCGTCATCGAGAACCTGCTCCGCAGGATACACTCGGAGAACCCGGGATTCTGGCGCGGCATGGTGCCGGAGATCATCGGCGTCTCCGAGGAGACGACGACCGGCGTGGGCCGCCTGTATCAGATGATGAAGGAGGGGAGGCTCCTCTTCCCGGCGTACAACGTCAACGACTCGGTGACCAAGTCCAAGTTCGACAACCTCTACGGCTGCCGCGAGTCGCTCGCCGACGGCATCAAGCGCGCCACCGACGTGATGGTGGCGGGCAAGGTGGTCCTGGTCTGCGGCTACGGCGACGTGGGCAAGGGCTGCTGCCAGTCCATGCGCGGCTTCGGCGCCCGCGTCCTCGTCACGGAGATCGACCCGATCTGCGCGCTGCAGGCCGCGATGGAGGGATTCGAGGTGACCACGATCGAGGACGCACTTGCGGAGGCGGACATATTCGTGACCGCGACCGGCAACCGCGACGTGATCACCGCCGAGCACATGTCCGGGATGAAGGACCAGGCGATCGTCTGCAACATCGGGCATTTCGACAACGAGATCCAGATGGACAGGCTCGAGAAGATGCAGGGCGTGCGGAAGGCGGAGATAAAGCCGCAGGTCGATCGCTGGACGTTCCCGAGCGGCCGCTCGATCTTCGTGCTCGCCGAGGGGAGGCTCGTGAACCTGGGATGCGCGACCGGCCATCCGAGCTTCGTCATGTCCAACTCGTTCACCAACCAGTGCCTCGCCCAGATCGCGCTCGCCGCCGACAGGCCGAAGACAGGGGTGTACACGCTGCCCAAGAAGCTCGACGAGGAGGTCGCGCGTCTGCACCTGGCGAAGCTCGGCGCCAAGCTCACGATCCTCAGCGAAGAGCAGGCATCCTACATCGGCGTGCCGGTCGACGGTCCTTATAAATCGGGGCATTACAGGTATTGATGAAGATAGGAGTCCTTCTAAAAGAGGTCCCTGACAGCGAGAGCATAATCCGCATCGCCGCTGATGCGAGGTCGATAGAGACCGATCGCCTGCAGTGGACGATAAACCCCTATGACGAGATCGCGCTGGAGGAGGCGCTGCGCCTGAAGGAGAAGTTGGGCGGCCCGTCCGCCACGGCTTCGCCTGAGGCGTGCCGGGCAGGCGAGGTCGTGGTGATTACGGCAGGCCCCGCCCGCGCCGTCGATTCCATGCGCAAGGCGCTGGCGATCGGAGCGGACCGCGGCATTCTGATAAGGACCGAAGGATTGGAGCTCGATCCGGCGACTACCGCCTCTGTGCTGGCCGGGGCGGCCCGGCGCGAGTCGTTCGACGTCATATTCGCGGGGAAGACGGCCTTCGACGACGGATGGGGCCAAGTCCACATCGGAGTCGCCGAAATGCTCGGAATCCCATGCGCCTCGCCCGTGGAGAGGATCGAGTTCGACATGCGGTCGAAGGAGGCGCTCTGCGCAAGGCCCGCCTCCGCGGGCATCAAGGAGACGGTAAGGCTCAGGCTCCCCGCTGTCATCGGCTGCGAAAAGGGCCTCAATCAGCCGAGGTACGCCTCTCTCCCCGGCATCATAAAGGCAAGGTCGAAGCCGATCGCAGAGTTTGAGGCGTCGGTCCTCGGGGGAGCGCCCGAGATCTCCATCTTGACTGAGAGGCTCTCGCCGCCTCCGGAGCGCAGGATGGGCAGGATGATCGGCGGGACCCCGCGCGAGGCGGCCCGCGAGCTCGCAAGGCTTCTGCGGGAAGAGGCCAAGGTGATCTGACCATGAAGATACTCGTGGTGGCGGAGTCCGAAGGGGGCGCGCTCAAGCGCCACTCGGCCGAGCTGATCGGCAAGGCGGCATCTCTCGCCGGGGCGGAGGGCGAAGTTGCGGCCTTTGCAGCCGGCGTGCCTGACGAGGCCGTTTCGCATGCGCTGGGGATGGCCGGGGCGGGCAGGGTGTATGCGGCCGATGTCGCCGGCGTGACCGCGCGTTCTGGCCAGGCGCTCGCCTCGCCGCTGTGCGAGGCGATCGCCGGTTTCGACCCCGACGCCGTGCTGGGCTCCGCAACGCCGTTCGGCGCGGACCTCATGGCAAGGGCCTCCATGAGGCTGGGAAGGGGCATGTCGGCCGACTGCACCTCCATGACCGCGGACGACCGCGGGTTTCTTTTCGAGCGCCCTGTCTACGGCGGGGGCGCGACAGCCACCGTGAGGCCGCGCTCGCGCCCCGCCTTTGCGACCGTCAGGCCCAACTCATTCCCGAATCGGCCGGCCTTCGACGGCTCGCCGGAGATTTCGATGCTCGATGCGGCAGAGGCCGATGGGGCGCGCATCGAGGGGGTGGAACAGTCGGAGCCCGGCATGTTGGACCTGGCAGAGGCGGACAGGATCGTTGCAGCGGGCAGGGGCATCGGCGGGGCCGGGAACTTCGGCGTCATAAGGGACCTCGCAGGGGCGCTGGGCGCTGCGGTCGGCGCTTCCAGGGCCGCGGTGGACGAGGGGTTCATCTCTCACGACCATCAGGTGGGACAGTCCGGCAGGGCGGTGAGCCCGTCCCTCTATATAGCCTGCGGCATATCGGGCTCCATACAGCACATGAGCGGCATGCGAGGATCGAAGGTGGTGGTCGCCATAAACAGCGACCCCGAGGCGCAGATATTTGCGAGGGCCGACTACGGTATCGTGGGCGACATGTTCGATGTCGTTCCGGCGCTGGCCGAGGAGATAAGGCGCATGGGCTGCGATTGATTTTCCTGTTTCGGATCGCCCTGTTATAGAGGCATTTATACCTTTACTAAGGTTTCACTTCATTATATTAGGCGCACGATGTCTCCGCGCGCATTGAAGCTGATTCCCGTTTTCGTGCGAGTTCTTTTCTTACTCGTTCTTCTCTATTTATTCCTCTTTTCGATCGATTTGCTCGGCAGCTCGTTCAAGATGCTGGGCAAGGATATCGCCGAGGGGCTGATCTCCGCCACGACAAACCCCTTCGCAGGGCTCATGATCGGAATTCTGACCACGGCCATCGTGCAGAGCTCATCCCTCACGACCTCGCTGATCGTGGCCCTGGTCTCGGCAGGGGGGCTCACCGTCAACTGCGCGGTTCCGATAGTGATGGGCGCGAACATAGGCACGACGATAACCTGCGCCATAGTTTCGCTCGGGCATATAAGGCGCAACGACGAGTTCGAGAGGGCCTACGCGGGTGCCAACATGCACGACGTATTCAACGTGCTCTCGGTGGCGATCCTCCTTCCCCTTGAAATGGCGACCGGGTTTCTCGGCAAGGCTGCCCGCTCTCTGTCCGCCTTCTTCTACGGTTCACGCGGGGTCGGCTTCGAGAGCCCGCTCAAGGTCGTAATCCATCCGGCGGTGAAATGGCTCCAGGGAATGATCGGGGATTTATTCTCATGTTCCGAGAGGGCCAACGGCGTGTTCAGCGTGGTCGTTGCGCTCGTCCTTGTGTTCGTTTCCCTCAGTTTCATTGTGAAGCTCATGCGCCGCGCGACCAGCTCCAAAGCCGAGCACTGGATACAGAGGGTATTCTCGGCCAATCCCTACATCGTCCTGGCCATAGGCACGGCCTTCACCGCGCTTGTTCAGTCCAGCTCCATAACCACGTCCATGATGGTGCCCCTGGTGGGTGCGGGGCTGATAACGCTCGCCCAGGCGTTTCCGCTCACGGTGGGCGCCAACCTGGGCACCACGGTGACTGCGCTGCTGGCTACTCTGGCCGGCAACCAGGACGGCCTCACCATAGCGTTCGTGCACCTTCTGTTCAATATCTGCGGCACCGCCATCTTCTTCGTGCCCCCTTTCATGCGCAGGATCCCGATTTCGATATCGACTTTTCTGTCGCACTATTTTGTCACGCACAAGAAGCTGGTCTTCGTCTATATATTAACGATGTTTTTCTTGATACCGTTTATCGGCATGATCTTGAGCGAGATGCTCTGAAGGAAAGGAGATTGCGATGGTTTTCAGGGAGCTTCTGGCAATGTGGCACGACGAAACGCCCCTCGCCGAGCTTTTCAAGAGGTTCGACGAGATGATGGTCATAGCGAAGGAGATGTTCGAGCGCTCCACCGCGCCGCTCACCGACTCCGGGAAGATAGAGTCATCCCACGTCCAGCTGGCGAAGATGGACAGCAGGCTCAACACCCTGCAGCAGGTGATACGCCGCGACATAGTCACGCATCTCTCGGTGCAGGGTGTGGCTGACGTGGTTCCGTGCCTCATCCTCATGAGCCTCTCCAAGGACGTGGAGAGGATAGGCGACTACTGCAAGAACATAGACGAGATATACCGCAAGGCCCCCCACCTCCTCAAGGACCCTCTAATCCCGCTCCTCCTCGAGATGCGCTACAACATCCTGTGCTGGTTCGACAAGACCAAGGTGGCGTTCGACAAGAAGGACAAGGCTCTGGCCAGATCGACCAGGGAGGAGGCCTACAGGACCGAGAAGGAGTGCGACAGGCAGGTATGGGAGCTGGCCGAGGACAATAAGGGCAGGAATGCGGTTGCGCCGGCCATGCTCATGCGTTTCTTCAAGAGGGTTTCGGCACACCTCGGCAACATATGCACGAGCGTGACGATGCCGATAGACAAGCTCGACTACTTCGACAAGCCCGGCGGCAGGAAGGGCGAGCTCCTCGAGGACGAATAGCCAGTCGCATGGCTGCCAGATATATAGCGGTCGCAGGCAACATGGGCTCAGGAAAGTCGAGCCTCGTGAAGTTCCTCTGCGAGCACTTCGGGCTCAAGCCGTTCTTCGAGCCAAACGACCAAAACCCCTTTTTGCCGCTCTTCTTCAGGGACATGAAGCGCTGGGCCTTCCATTCGCAGATGCACTTCCTCACGCATAAGTTCAGGATCCACCGCGAGCTTGATTCATATCCGGGCACGGTCGTGCAGGACCGGACGATCTACGAGGACGCCGAGATATTCGAGGCGAACCTATTCCGCCAGGGCTCACTCACCAGAGAGGAGCACCGCACCTACCGCGACCTCTACGAGGCGATGCTTGGCGTGATCAACCCCCCGGACCTTCTCATCTATCTGGAGTGCCCGCTGCCCGTGCTCAAGAAGCGCATCGCAGGCCGCGGCCGCACGATGGAGCGGGGGGTTCCGGACGGTTACCTCAGGCGCCTGGAGCGCTGCTACCGCCGCTGGCTGGCGAGATACGACCGCTCGCCGATCCTCGTGATCTCCAGCGCCGAGAAGAACTACCTGGAGGACTTCATAGACCGCCAGGGGCTTCTGGAGGAGGTTGGGAGGCATCTTTAGGCCTTGAACAGGGCGAACGATTCCCCGGTCCTCGTATCTTATTGACACATCAGCTCTTTTCTGGAAAACGTTATACGTCAGAGGAGCCGGGGTAAATGTGCGCGGGCTTCTATAACCGTTGATATTGGACGCGCGACAGGAGGGTGAATATGAAGGTCGTGATGGATGAGGGTGAGGGCTACAGGTTGAAACTGGAATACCTTCCCCCGGCTTTCCAGTACATTGAGGAGTCCTCGGAGGAGATCGAGGGTTCTGCCGAGGAGAATATGGAAGAAGAGCAGGCGGACTGGGGCCCGAGCGGTCCGCCGTTTATGATGCTCTTGACGAACAGCGAGATAATCGCGTGGAGGATGGCTTCTTCGGCATGGAATGCATGGAAGATCGGCCCTGTGAGACAGATGCCGTACAAAATGATGCTCAAAAGGAGGGAGTACGGTTTTGTGGTTATCGTGTTTGAACTGAGCGCCAGAAGATATCTGGCCCCGCGCGAAGCGAACCTTGAAGATGTAAAACTTGAAAAGCAAAGGGACCCCTTATATTTTTGTCAGGAGCGCGTATTCTGGCATCCCGCACTCTGGTGCGCGTCTCATCCTTCACAGTGCAAAGGGAGCGAGCTTCAGAACGTTTTTTGCGAGGGGTCCGGCATCGACAACAGGACGGATGAGTTTATAAGCATGACTTCGAGATGCTCCACAATCGAGCCGAACGTCCCGCCCGAGACTCACTTCGCCGTCAACGAGCGAAGATAGTTCACGCAGCGTTAAAGCCTGAGCGCGATGATGGAGGCCTCCGTGTCCGACATAAAGTTCACCCTTGCGGAAGATCCCAAAGCGAAAAAGATTTATGACCGGCTCATAAAGGACGGTGTAAGCAAATCCGACATCGATGACGGCTACTTCGACCTGTCGGTCATCGATCGAGGCGGCGGCCAGAAGCCGGAGCTCGTGGGCAGGGGCGACGGGGAGATCGCCCCTCAGGAGGTGTACGAGTATGTCCTTCGGCGCCACAGCAAATACAAGAATCTGCTGTCCGAGCACACCGGCATCTACCACCCGTACGCGCTTCATGCGCCGTCCAAAAGGAGCGCGGCGCAGGCAAAGGTCCACGACAGGATCAGGGAACTCGTCAGGCGCGCCGAGGCTCTCATAGAGAAGGCGGGCATGTCGCGCGGCGACGCACGCTATTTCGACGCGATGTACGCGGTGCTCTCCATGGCCCTGCTCACCTCATCGCGCCCCCTGGAGCCGGGGATGAGGGATCTCCTGTCTCAGGCCGACATCCTCGAGGGAGCGGACGAGATCAGAAAAATGGCCAGCGGCATCATCCATGGCTTTGGCGAATGCGAAAGACGGCCCCTGCCGCTCCACGAGCATATAGATAAGAATTGCGCGGCCGACGAATACAGCGGCTTGAGCCTCTTTCTGCTCGCGATGCATGAGGCGGGATTCAAGCCCGCAGCGGCTCTGTGCAAGGTCAGGGGGCAGGCCAACCCCCTCATCTCCCTGGGCAGCATCGATCCCAGCGGCAGGGTCAGCATGCCGTTTCTCGGCGACGTTGAGTGGGCGGTGACATCGGAGCGCATCTCCCTGGGCATCATCTACATGCTCGGGGGCATGAACGCCCTGGGCCTCGATGTGGAGGGAGCCGGCCGGTGGGCCGTCAAGGCAAAGCGGCTCATCCCCGAATGGGCATCTACGAACAGGCTCGTGGGCGCCTGGCACATGCAGCGAAAGGACCATGATTTCCCCCGGGCGTACGAATATTACAGGCGCGCGCACGGGATCGCCCCCGGCGATCCTTCCACCATGTTTTACATGGCCACGGCCCTGGCCGGGATGAAGAGATTCGACGAGGCGATTCCGCTGTTTCGGAAAGTCGTCGAATCGAATGTGCCGCTCGAAATGAGGGGGAACGCGCTGGGCAATCTCGGTAAATCTCTCTACGAGCTGGGGAAGTACGACGACGCTCTCGAGGTCTTTAAGGAGGCCATCGAGATCGACCCGGAAGAGCCTTCCTATCGCAGGATCATGGGGGATACGCTTTGGACCCTGGGAAGGCGCGGGGAGGGGCTCGCGCAGATCGAGGAGGCTGCGCGCCTTCGTCCTGATGACATCTCTCTGCGCTACGATGCCTTCTTCATGCTTGTTGAAATGGGCAGGAGGTCTGATTCTTTTGCGGTCGCCGATGAGGCTTGGAATGCGGATCCGGAGAACCCCTTCTCCCTGGTGATGAGAGCCTTCATTTCGCTGCACGAGAAGAGATGCGGAGAGGCGCTCGAGCTGATCCAGAGAGCGATCTCGCGTGGCGTTCGCAACTCAAGGGAGCTGATGGTCGAGGGGCTCGCATATCTGTTTTTGGAAGACTTTGCAAATGCGGCGGCGAGCTTTGAAAGATCGCTTTCGATTGATCCGCAGAGCGATTCAATCCGCACCTTTTTTGCGGTCGCCCTGGCCAACAACATGGAGACCGAACGCGCCCTCGGGGAGGCGATTAAGGTCGATCCGTCCCTCTTGAACGCCGAGATGACGTCAATGTATCGCGCCCTTCGCGCTCATCTGGCGGCCCGTGAGGGGAAAAACGACGAGGCCCTGAACTGGCTGAAAGAGTTGTCGAAGGCCGACAGGGAAAACCCCGCCAACATGAGTATTGAGTACACGCTGCTGTCCGCAAGGCGTGACGAGAGGGGAGTCAAAAGGATAGTCTCGAGGATGGAGGCGCTGGCGAAAAAGGACGCGGCGTTCTATTCCATATTGGCGTTTCATTTCAACGAGGTGCGGCAATTCAAAAAGGCCGCCGCAGCATGCCGGCGCGGGCTGGGGGCAGACGCTGAAGACGATTTTCTCAAATGGCAGCTCGCCGCCGCCCTCCTCAATCTGAAGAATTTCGGGGAGGCCAGGCGCCTTGCGGCGGAGCTCAAGATTTCGTGCGAGGACCGGAAGATAAAGGCCTATGCGCATCTGATATATGCCAAGGCCACGATGGACTCGGGCGATTTTGAAGGCTCGATCGAGGACTTCGAGGCCGCCGTCGCCCTCGCCATTCCGGAGCCATTCCCATACGGCGTCCTGTCCGATCACTATCTGCAGGGCGGAGATCTTGCTGCTGCCGAGGAGGTGCTTGAGAAGGCCCTTGAACTTACTCGGGGCGATGTGGGGATTTATATCAATTTCGGAGTCCTCAGTCACAAAAGGGGGGACCATGGCAGGGCGATCGAGTTCTTCGACAGGGCCATCTCCATGCGGCCCGACATGACCGAACTCTACCAGGCGAGGGCGGTGTCTAAACTTCTGCTCTCCGATTATGAGGGTGCGCTGGAGGACTATGGCAGGGTGGGGAAAAAGCTCTGGGACAACGGGGATTATGCCTCTCAGTATTCCTATCTTCTCATGAGCAAGGGCGATTCGGAGGGGGCGTTGAAATACGCCAGGAGGGCGCTCAAGCTCGTGCCCTCGAACGATCTGGCGAGGCTTGCCATATTTCACACGCTCCTCAAGCGGGACATCGCCCAGGCGGAGGCGTTTCTGAATGCCAACAGGGACTCGTTCAAGGAGAGGGAGGATCTGGCCATCTCGGAGGCCTTCATTGCCGCAAAGAGGGAGGATGCCAAATTGCTCCTGAAGCACGCACAGGCGGCCATCGAGGCAAATGGGAGATCGGTGCTGGGCCACAATTTTCTGGGAGTTGCAAAGCACCGGCTGGGCGACAGCGTGGGGGCGAAGGAGGCCTTTCGCAAAGCCCTCGAAATCATGCCTGACTACGAGCCCGCCAGAGACAATCTGACGGTCATGACCTGGCGAGAGGGTGAAAATGTGCCTGTCGGCCCGGAGGTCCCCACCGGGCTTCCCGACTGGTCCGACTATAATTTCGAGGATAATTGCTGGACAAGGTGGCTTGGCAAGGACCGCGCGTTCTGGGAGATCAGGCCGATGCCTGTGATGCCTGATTTCCGGACTGAGGTTCCGCAGATCAACGAGAGGATGTTTCATGCCGTGGATTCAAACGTCATGCAGCAGGAGTTCATGAGGAGGTTTTCATTGTGGTGAGATGGCAATGCGACCCATGCGATTGCCGATTTCAAGAGGGGGATGACGGGCTTTAGAGGAGGCGAATATGGGATGGGGAGCTGTCGACACCTTTCAGGTCTGTCAAACGAAGTTCGGGCTCGGGATGACCTCCTTCTTTCGCGACGTTGATCACAGGCAGGTCGAGGTGGACTTGAACGGCGACGGCGCCCGCGACGAGTACGTGATGGTCGTCGAGGAGCAGGTGCAGTTCGCCTGCAGGGTCAACCCGTCGTGCGCTCTCTGGTGGCTGTCTGAAAACAGCAGGATAGACATGTCAGGGCTGAAGCTGTCGGGGGTGCCGAACATGGAGCTCCTCCGGAGTCTCCTCATGGGTGAGGAATTGCCAGATTCCGGAGAGTTCGATGCCCTGGGCGAGTTTCTGGAGTACGGCTTAGGCAGGCAACAGTGCTCTCCGTGGAAGGGGGTGCTGAACCCCGACGGAGAATCTTCCGCTGAGTCCCGATCCGCGTCTGTCCGGCTCGTCATCTCGGATTTGATGTCGACGTTGCATGCGAGGGGCGTGCTCGTCGATGAGTCCTCGCTCACGGGAAAGCCGCTCAGGCTTCCAAAGATCAAGGGCGAAGTAGAAGAGGGCGACACAGTGGTGTTGAAGGGTGGAAAGAGGTATGAGGCGGTTTCGATAGACTATTCGGGCGCGGTCAGCCTTGACGGCGACCGGGTGCTGATGAACAGGGAGAACATACGGATCGTCGGCCGGGAGGAGGGCGGCTCCTGCCGGATTGCGATAGACCCGTCCAAGGTGAGGAAGGTGGAGCGACGAAAGGTGGCGCCAATCCAGTACTCCCTGGATCATCCGAAGTGGCTGAATGATCCTGTGCCCTATGAGTCTCCGAAAAATCCCGTCGAATTTAAGACTCAGTTGCCGAGCATGGACCAGATTCTGCAGGACTATTTTCCGGCCCCCCAACTGCCCTCGTTCGTGGAGGGAGGGCGGCAGAGCGTGCCGGACCTGGGGACCCCGCAGCTGGACGAGGACGATGCGGCGGAGAGGGCCAGGAGGGCCGTGAAGAAGCTCGTAGAAGACACAAAGGCCGCAAAGGACAGCGACCGCAAGGGCGCCGTCATATTCAGCTGGTGACACCCCGGCTTTTGACCTCCCGGTGAAGGCCGTTGCGGGCCCTTGACATCCGCCCTCCTCCCGGACGAGTATCCATCCGGCTTCATAAACTTTCCGAAAAAAGGAAGGATTGTCTACCATGAGGGCAAGGTTTCGCAGGCAGCTTTCCATGCTCAGGGACTTCTGCACCGCCAGGGGGCTGCACCGCAGCGGCCTTCGGGAGACCATACTCCTCAGCTTTCTCTCCTCCGAGCACCACGTGACCGCGGCCGGGTTCTGGGAGAAGCTCAAGGCAAAACACCGCTCGCTCGACCAAAAGACCGTCCAGAGCGCCCTCGACCTGCTCGTCGGCGCCGGC
>JAFGMW010000017.1 GCA_016927275.1 Pseudomonadota bacterium | reverse complement strand
GGCCGGGGCGCAGTTCCCACGCCCCGGCATTTCATCATTAGATGAACCAGACTGTCTGAAGGTCATCGGGGGCTTTCGTCGGCCGGTGCATATAGGCTGCTGAATCCGGCCTCCTCGAGCCACGCTGCGAAGAGCGCCCCGACCCGCCCCGTCATCCATCACACCGTGCCATACTTCACTACAGTGGATCTGACAAATAATGGTCCATTTCGTCCTTTTCTTCTGTACTCAATTCTTTAATCCGATCCTCAAGTTTAATCACCTCGCTTCCAATATACTTTTCCATCTCATTGGAATAACTATTCAACTGATTACATTGAAGTCGAAACCACCCTTTGACCCATTCTTTTGTATCGAACACGATTACCTCTAATAATTTCGGCGACACTGCGCCGGGCTCAACAATTGATCTTTGCTGTACCCTATTCCCTCCCCCATCGCTTGACAATAATGTAAAGAGGAGGCGGCGGCGCGGGCGTTTTCGGGGCTTTCCTGCCTGACGGCAGCGGCACGCGCGGGCGAGAAGGAGCTCTGCCCCCAGCTGCATTAAGCGGCGTTTCGGAGACGAGCGTATGAGGAGAGCAAAAGGACGACTGGCATCGCGGCTTGGAGGCTGACGCGAGGAAGACATCCAAGCCGCATGATGCCAGCGGCCTTTTGCCGACGAGTAGCGAGCGAACTGCCGCAGCAGCGGGGGGAGAGCTCCGGCGCCCGAAGCGTGCCGCCGGTCGCGATGTCAATAGAAAGCCACTTTCTATTGTTCTATTGTCGTATAAATCACTATTGCAGGAACAGGATTGTGTGATAAGCGAAGGCCGATGCCCGCAACCTCGCTCACAACAGGCCTTGCCGGCCGGATCACCGCGCTCTGCAGCGCCCTGCCTCCTATCGGAGCACAGCCATTGCCTGCGGCCGGGCACGCACAGTTCACGGGGCTCAAACAGGACGTGATCGCCGATCTCCGGCCTGACCTCAATCGCCAGGCGATGAAATTCGTAGATGAAAACAGCCCCATAACCCGTGCAGCGCTTCTTGAGCAGGGCTTTGCGAGTCCCGCCGATGCGATTCAGATTGCTCATACCGCCTATATGCAAGGCGCGCTCGGCTTCGAGCCTGCAAAGACGCTCGTCGCATCCGCGC
Source organism: Pseudomonadota bacterium (assembly GCA_016927275.1). Lineage (NCBI taxonomy): Bacteria > Pseudomonadati > Pseudomonadota > Pseudomonadota bacterium. The sequence continues at coordinate 14,148 of JAFGMW010000017.1, read as the reverse complement.
TCGCCCTCATCGAGGAAGGCAGCACCTCGATCCCTGATATTTACATCACATACGGGACCCGCGGCCTCGCACGCTTCCGCTACACATTTTCCCCAGCCGAAGAGCTGCGCATCCAGGCTGAGATAGATCGCTTGAGGGTCGAGTCCAAGCCGTTCGGCCTTCAAAAAATGCCGCACATGCCGCACAGCGCGCAGATCAGGGTGCTCGAAATGATCGCGCTTGAAAACGATCTCCCGCATCTCCGCCTGATGGGTCCCGATAGCTTCAAGATCACCCTTCCAGGCTGGCAGGCCCAGTGTCAGGGGATTTACAAAACCTTTCGCGAGCTGTGGCAGAGCGAGGGCGCTCAAGGCGGGATCGTGGATTTCATGCTGGACCGCCTGGGTATTCAGACGCTGGACGAGCTACCGCTCGCTGATCAGGCCAGAATGCTGAGGCTCCGCTACCAGAGGATCAACTGGGAACGCGTCGGCCCCTCTCTCAAAGGACATCTCCTCTCCCGCCTTGCCCGAGAGGCAGGCGTCGTGCACCCGCGCTTTCTCACCTCCGACCACTTCAAGGCATTCACGATAGAGGAGATCGGCTCAACGCTTATCGGCCTGTATGATACTTATGCAAGGCGCATGAACGACCCGGGCAAGGTGGTCGAGGCGATACTGGATGAGGCGGGCGTCACCCGGTTCGAGGACCTGCCGTGGGATCTGCAGCTTAAGGGCCTCAAGCAGCGCGGCAAGATTACCTGGGAAGTGGTCCCTGAGTCGACGCAGCTTAAGCTCCTCGAGATCGCAAGAGAACTCATGCCTGAGCAGAACGGCCTGAAGTGCCCGCATCTGCGGGCGCTGAACTCCGAACTGCTGAAGGCGATCGTGATCGATCAGATCGGCGTAGCTCTGGGCGGCCTGCATGAGCACTATCGGCAAAAGATGCCGGAAGACTATGCGGGGACGACCATTGACTACATGCTCGATCAGCTGGGCATGGAGAAGTTCGCAGACCTCTCCTATGAACAGCAGTGCCTCTGCTTGAGATACGACAGGATGTGGCCGTGGGATACAGTCTCGGCAAAGACGATCCTGCGCTTTATGGAGAGGATCAAGGAGATCCGCAATCTGCCTCATCTGCGCTTCATCACGCTCGATGATATCAAAAACACGATTATCCCCGAAATCGACCAGACTCTGATCGGCCTTTATCATCATGTCCGCCTGAAAAGAGCGGCCGACGATACCAGGCAGATCGTGGACATCATCCTCGACCAATACGGCGCACCGAAATTCGAGGACATGCAGTTCGGCCTGCAGCTGCTCTGGACAAGGCCCTCCGGCGGCAGGTTCGCGAATTGGCGCCGTGTTCCCGATCCGGCGATCAGGCACTACCTCATGGGGCTGATGGGTGCGGCCGGCGTGAGAAATTCAGACGGCCTCCTGCAGCGGCATTTTCAGCTGAAGGTCGGCGGCAAGAAATCGGCGATGCTCGGCCTCTACACCTTTCTCAACGACCGCTGGATGGAGGCAGGTGGAGGCGGGAGGATGATCGACTGGGCGGCCGCAAAATACGGGCTGAACATTTACGCAGGCATCGAGGCAAAGCGATGGCAAGGAAGCGAGCGCCTGGCGCAGGATGAAAAGACGCTGCTTATGCAGCTTGCCAAGGCCGGCGACAGCAGGGCCCTCGACCAGATGATCTTCTTCTACACTCCGCTAATTACCCACATCGCTTATAAGATGTGGACGAGGTTCGGCAAGGCACATTTGACCATAGACGAACTGATTCAGATCGGTAGAATCGAGCTTCTGACCTTGATCGGAAATTACGCTGAGGGGATTGCGAGTTTTGAAACCTATGTAAACAGCTCGCTCCCTTGGAGGATGCGCAGAGTATTGCTACGGGAGAGCGGTATCATGCGTAGAACGGTCTCCGTGTCTACGCCGCTGCACGAAGAGGAGGGTTTCACATACGAGAACATCCTCTCAGGCCCTGAGGAAGCGCAGCCCGAGGGCATAGTCCTCGTCGGCGACAAAAGGGAGAAGCTTGATCAAGCGATAGAGAAGTCGGGATTGACGAAGCAGGAAAAATTCGTCCTGCGCAGGCTTATAGAAGGCTACAGGCAGACGGAGCTTGCGCCGGAATTAAACGTAAGCCGCCAGAGAGTCCAGCAGATTCTGGCCTCTGCCCTCAGGAAGCTCGCAAACAGCCCTCACGCCAAAGAGCTGCGGGAAATGCTGTGACGAATTTAACCGGTCGGATTTTTTATCATTTGGACTTCAGATCTTCTATATACCCGGCCAGGTCCTTGACGCGCAGATACCAGGTCTTACCCTTTTTCTGCCCCTTTATTTTCCCACGGTTGATCAAATTTCGAAGATAGTCCGACGAATATCCATAGAGATGTGAAAGATCGCTGAGGGGCAACAGGGCTTCCTTGTTAATCCGGTCAATGTCGATTTTTTTCAGGCGGGAGACGGAGTCTTCAAGCGATTCGACGACGATAGCCGTGAATTCGTCAAAATTTTTCTCATGTATGAACTTATCCACGTCTTCCACTTTGTATTTATCCCCGCCCTCGATCCGTCTATGTATGGCCTCGAAATCGTCGTCCGCTTTCTCCAGAGCTTCGTAATAATGATTACGATCCTTTTTCGAAACTCCCTTGATCGCAATATTGATGTATCCGCAACCTACCAGCAGATACGACAGCAGTATCCTGCCCGAGCGGCCGTTGCCGTCACGAAAGGGATGAATCGATTCAAACCAGACGTGTGCCATTGCAGCCAGCCTGACCGGGCTAAAGGTTTTCCTCTTCAAATGATGATTGACCCACTTCACCAGCAGTTCCATCGCCTGCCTGACATAAAATTCATTGACCGGAGTAAAGGTCGACATCGTTACGTCCACCCTGTTGTTTTTAAATTCCCCCAACTCGCCGCTGTAAAAACCCATCTCTTTTTCGTAGCGCATGAGCAACGTGTGGATCTGCCTGATATCGGACATGCGAAGCAAAAACTCCCCCTCCATGTATTGACTGACCGCATATTCATAGGTGGCGGAGGCGGATTCAAAATAGCCCAGGATCGCGGCGGCCTTTTGTTTATCCGTTCGCTTGTTCTGATCGAGGACCTCGATGAGATCATTTCTGTTTGTAAAGACACCTTCTATGGCAATTGAGTTGCGAATCTCGTCCTTGAAGAGCGAATACCATTCCACGTTTGAAACCTGAACCAGGCGCCCCTGCCTCTTGCGCAGCTCTGTGATCTCTTTTTTGATATTCGTGGTGTCCATTATTATCGTATCTATCGAACCATTTTTTATTGCTGTTCTTTATAAACTATTGATATTAAAATATAATAAATATTCCGCGTACCGAACCTTTTTGGTGGTTCGATATAAATATAGCAGAATTGTGATTGATGACAACCAAAATTTCACAAAATATCGAACTCATCGAACCATAGATCTGCCATATGGCCACTTTTAATCTTATATATCAATGTGTTATAAAATACTGCCCATCGGGGCATATGTGTGGTTCGATAATCGTCAATAAGAAGTGGCCTTCTACAGCTTAATTTTCTTCAATAGAAAACCACTTTCTACTGCTATTCAATAGAAAGCCACTTTATATTGTAAGGGAACAAAAAAAGCGGCCGTGGGGGCCGCCCTTGAATAAGACGGAGTTCCACAAGACGGAGTCAGCTCTTCTCAAACTGATCCGAAGAGGTCCCATTGAGCGCCAGGCGCCAGTTATTGAACGTGGCGCGGAGTGCAGACTTGACGTGGCGGGTCGGGAGTGTTTGCCGAGCGGCGTCAGGAGGCGCCGCTTTCCAAGCCTACAATGCTGCGGCGCCGAATGCGCAGGTGAGCGAGCGGCGTTTGAGTGAGCGAGCCGTAGCGAGGCAAATACTGCCGACCCGTCACGTCTGAGATGCTGAAGGCTGAATCAATAATGTGCGCCTGGCGCGAATTGGAACCCGGAGTGGATTATCCGACGCGGTGCGTCTTTATCCGACCTGGATAAAATCCTTTACTCCACGCCACGATAGAATAAAATGGGGTATCCAGACCACAGCCCATGGTGGGGAGTGCAATCCTCGCCTGACCTGTGGTCCGTGCATACTCGGGGAAAGAGGAGCGATCAGCGATGCCGATCTACGAGTACACCTGCAAGTCCTGCGGCAACCATTTCGAGTGCATGCAGAAGATATCGGCCCCCCCCATCGCCCCATGTCCCAGATGCGGCGACACTGCGGACCGGATCATCTCGATGACCGCCTTCACGCTCAAGGGGGAAGGCTGGTACAAGGACGGGTACGCGAAGGGGAAGAAGGCTGAAAGCACAAAGGTCAAAAGTGAAAGCTCAAAGGCCAAGGACAAGACGTGACTGGCGACTAGTGACTGGTGACTGGCGTGATAACCAAGACTTCCCGTTGATTACCGCTGGTCACTAGTAACTAGTCACTAGTCACGGGTTTCCAATGGTGGAAAAAATCGACAGGCCGGACGCGCCGAACCCCTACGCGATCTCGCAGGCCAAGGAGACCAAGGAGGACCGCCACCAGCAGCACAACCCCAAGGAGGACGCTGAACGGGAGCGCCAGCGGAGGATCGAGGGCAAGGAGTGGCAGAAGTTCGGCAGGCGCACGGTGGTGATAAAGCCGCTCAGGGTCGGGCGCGAGAAGATAAGGAAGTGCCTGTTCAAGTCGGTCAACCTCCACAGCGGCATCGGCACGCTGAAGGTTGACCTGATCTGGGCCGACGGAAGAAGGACCGAGAACGCCCTCATGCTCGTGCGGATGCTGGAGGATTTCCTCAAGCTGCGCAGCCTCTCGCCGGGCGAGGAGGTGCCCGAGGCGCTGTGGGTGCGGGGACCCACGGTCGAGATCGGCATCCCGCATGTGATCGCGGAGGCGGGCGCCCTCTCCGGCCGAGAGATCGAGGCGAGTGGCCGCCCCTCTGGAGGGCCCGGTCCAAGGATCGCGGGGGCGGGCCTTCTGCTGCGCCTGGGGATCGTCGACGCCGGGACAGGCGGGGTGAACTGGGGGCTGGTGCTCATGTACGCCTTCGTCGGCGTGCTGGCAGTGGCCGCGGTGGCCGCCATGATATCGAAGCTGGACTGACCCGCGGGACGGAGAGAGACCATGGGAGATTTCGAGCCAAAGCAGTTCGGGAAATACCTGCTCCTCAAGAAGCTCGCCGTCGGAGGGATGGCCGAGATCTACAGGGCCAAGACCTACGGGGTCGACGGCTTCGAGAAGGAGCTGGTGATCAAGCGGATACTCCCGCACTGCTCCGCCGACAAGGACTTCATCGACATGCTGATCCAGGAGGCCAAGCTCTCGGTCCTCCTCTCGCACGCCAACATCGTCCAGGTCTACGACCTCTCCAAGGTCGGCGACGACTACTACATCGCCATGGAGCTCATCCACGGCGTCAACCTCCGCGACATAATGTACCGGGGCCGAGAGGCCGGCAAGCCGCTGCCGACCGCGATAGCGGTCTACATCGCCTCCGAGATCTGCAAGGGCCTCGACTACGCGCACAGGAAGACCGACCAGAGCAACAAGCCGCTGAACATCGTGCACCGCGACATCAGCCCGCAGAACATCCTGCTCTCCTACGAGGGAGAGGTGAAGATCGTGGACTTCGGCATCGCCAAGGCCGCGATGAACATCTCCCACACCCTGGCCGGAATCCTCAAGGGGAAGATCGCATACATGTCCCCGGAGCAGGCGATGGGGAGCGGCGTGGACGGCCGCACCGACATCTTCTCCACCGGCATCCTCCTCTACGAGATGCTCGCCGGCCAGAAGCTCTTCACCGGCGAGTCCCAGTTCGAGGTGCTCAAGAAGATCCGCACCACCCGCGTGACCGAGGAGTCACTCCCCGAGTCGATACCGGAGCAGCTCAAGCCCATCGTTGTCAAGGCGCTGGCCTACGAGGCGGAGGGGCGCTACCAGACCGCGGGCGACATGCAGATCGACCTCACCAAGTACCTCTACACGAACCACGTCGACTTCTCGCCGCGCAAGCTCGCCCAGTTCATAAAGGAGATATTCCTCGACGAGATGAGGGCCGAGCAGGAGTTCAAGGCCAAGGAGGTTGCGGCCGAGGTCCTCACCGGAACCATGAACGTGAACGAGGGCGCCAAGCAGGTGAGCATCGTGCACCGGGAGGTCTCGGCAGAGGACGACACAGCCCGCACCGAGAAACCCAAGGAGAAGTTCCTCGAGACGATGTCCGGCATGCCCGCTCCCGGGCGGGAGAAGACGCCGCTGCCCCGTCCCAGAAAGAAGCCGGCGCCCGCAGCGGTTGCGCCCCGGAAGGCCCGCGCGGGCCTGCTCCCCAAGGCCCTCGCCGCGGCCGCGATCCTCATCGCGGTCGGCTGGCTCGCCTGGCGCTTCATCCCCTCCGTGCCCGGTCCGGACGAGGCGGTCGAGGCCGTGCCGGAGGCGGCCACGGGCAGCGTGAGGGTCGTCTCAACGCCCGAGGGGGCGCTGATCTTGAGAGACGGCGAGAGCACGGGCCTCACCACGCCCGCGGTCGTGGGCGATCTCGCGGTCGACAAGAACTATAGATTCCGCGTCGAGAAGGAGGAGTACAGCCCTGCGGAGATGGAGGTCGCCATCACCGGCCCTGAGGAGAAGACGATCACGCTCATGCTCGCCCCCTCGGCCGGCACCCTCAACATATCGACCGAGCCGTCCGGCGCCTCGATCTTCATCGACGGAAAGCAAAGCGCCATGACGACCCCCGCCGCGCTCGAGAACCTCCCGCTCAACACCGACATAAGGGTCGTGCTCTCCAAGCCCGAGTTCGAGGACTTCGAGCAGGTGGTCAACCTCACCTCACCCAAACCCCAGGGCATCTCCACGAAGCTCAAGCCCATCGTCGCAAGGCTCGGGCGCATTTCGATCTCGTCAACCCCGGAGGGCGCGAAGGTCTTCATCGACGGCAAGGACACGGGCCGAACGACTCCCGCGGTGATCGCCAACCTCGCGGCCAAAAGATACACCGTCTCGCTAAGCCTCGACGGGTTCGAGCAGTGGAGCAGCGAGTACGACGTGGCGGGCGAACAGCCGGTCCCTGTGCAGGCAACTCTGCTCAGGGCCGGGGAGGCGCCCCCTGCGGAGAAGCGCGAGGAGCCCGCTGGGCCCACGACGCCGGAGGCGGAGGAGCGGCCCGCGGAGGCTGAGCCGCCTCTCGCCCCCGAGGAGAAGGCGCCGCCCGAGGAGGAAAAGAAGCCGGCCGAGGCGCCGGCGACCGGGACGCTGAAGGTGAGCTCGACCCCGTCGGGCGCGCTGATAAAGCTCAACGGCGCGTCGACCGGAAAGCGCACGCCGAACACGCTCTCGGACCTGAAGATCGGCGCGACCTACACCGTGGGCCTGGAGCTCGACGGCTACAAGCCCGGCACTCAGAAGAAGTACATGGCCAAAGAGTCGGAGTCAGTCTCCATCAGGCTCTCGTCGGCCGCGCCGCCCACGCCGGCGCAGCCGCCGGCCGAGGAGCGCAGGCCGCCAACCCAGGTGAGGCCGGAGGAGGAATACGGCGAGCTGTCGCTCTCCAGCGACCCGCCCGCGGCCCAGGTGATAATCGACGGGCAGGCGATCCCGGCCCGCACGCCGGTGACCATACGCAAGATACGGACCGACCGGCCGCACACGGTGACGATACAGCTTCCCGGCTACAAGCCGTGGACGAGATCGTTCAACATGGACGGCAAGAGAAAATCGCTGCACGCGCCGTTGCAGCCTGAGTAAACCCGTGACTCGTGACTCGTTACTCGTGACTGGCGTGATGACCCGGATAACCCGCAGTAACGAGTTACGAGTCACGAGTTACGAGTTACGAGTCACGAGTCACGAGTTACGAAAAGGAGTTCCATATGGTCGAGAAGGATTTCGAGTCGAAGACCGCGGTCATCAAGATGGAGGAGACACCGGACGTGGTCTCCCTGCGCAAGTGCCAGCTCGTCGTGACCGACGGGCCGGACCGCGGCGCCAAGATCACCCTCAACAAGAACCTCGTGAAGGTCGGCAAGAGGGAGAGCAACGACCTCCCTCTCAAGGACAAGGCGGTGTCGCGAAACCACCTCGAGGTCGAGTACACCTCCGACAGCTTCCTGCTGCGCGACCTCAGCTCCACCAACGGCACCTTCCTCAACGGCTCGAAGGTCAAGGAGGCATACCTCTCGCCCGGGGACCTGATAAGGCTCGGCAACACCAACATCGAGTTCGTGGCGTTCGACGAGAAGGTGTCGATCGAGCCCTCCGACAAGGAGGAGTTCGGGCAGATGGTGGGCAAGAGCCGCAGGATGCGCCAGATATTCTCCATCCTCGAGAAGATCGCGCCCACTCACGCCACGGTCGTCATCGAGGGCGAGACCGGGACGGGCAAGGACCTGGTCGCCCGCGCGGTCCACGAGAACAGCCAGCGCAAGGACCAGCCCTTCGTGGTCTTCGACTGCTCAGCGGTCGCGCCCAACCTCATCGAGTCGGAGCTCTTCGGGCACGAGAAGGGGTCGTTCACCGGCGCGGTCCGCGCCCGCGCGGGGGTCTTCGAGGTGGCCAAGGGCGGCACGGTGTTCCTCGACGAGATCGGCGAGCTGACGTCGGACCTTCAGCCGAAGCTGCTCCGCGCCCTCGAACAGCGCGAGATAAGGCGCGTGGGCTCGAACATACCGGTCAAGATCGACGTGCGCGTGATCTGCGCCACGAACAAGAACCTGCGGCAGGAGGTGAACGAGGGGAGGTTCCGCGAGGACCTCTATTACCGCCTCTCGGTCGTGAAGGTCCTGCTCCCCCCGCTGCGGGAGCGCTCCGAAGACGTAGCCCCGATCGTCGAGCGCCTGCTCATGATCGGCAAGTTCAACAAGCTCCCTAACGGCGGGTTCAAGGTGAGCCGCGTGGAGGACGACGCGCTCAAGACGCTCACCCGCTACGGCTGGCCGGGCAACGTGCGCGAGCTCTCCAACGTGATCGAGCGCGCGGTCAGCTTCGTCGAGGGCGACACGATCACCAAGTCCCACCTCGACTTCATATTCGCGGAGATGGGCCACGGCGGCGAGGAGCGCACCGAGCGCATGGACATCGACACCGAGCTCCCCTTCAAGGACGCCAAGCAGCAGATCGTGGAGAAGTTCGAGAAGGAGTATCTGGCCGAGCTCGTCCGCTCGCACAACGGCAACCTCTCGAAGGCGGCCCGCGAGGCCAAGATCGACCGCAAGCACCTGCGCAACCTGCTCAAGAAATACGGGATCGACGCGAAGGACGACGACTGAGCCCCCCTTTTTTCGTAGCAACTTTTGGCGGCCTGCGCCGATAACGCTACTGCCATGCTCATCAGCCCTCCGACAGCCTCCCCCTCTGCGCCCACAGCCGCGGCCCTCGGGGGCGGCATCGCGAACATGATCAACACCGAGCCGATGGTCATGGTCCGCGGCATGCCGAAGGACGGCATCTCCGCATGCGACAACCCGTATCGAGCGGGGATCGACCGCAATCTGGGCGAGATGCGTCGCGGCGCGCTCCACTTCTCACGATTCGAGTCCATCCACCGCCGTCTCTGCCTGGCGTGTCGGCGCGAGGACCCCATGGCGGTGGAGAACGGGCCCGGCCTGTTTCCCTACAACGCGGCCGCGATGATGGAGCTGGGCTGCAGGGTGACCATCAAGGAGAGCGACCCGGGCCTGCGCAAAAAACACCTCCAGCACATCGCGAAACATTACGCCGGTGAGATGCAGGGCGGTCGCATAGAGTACATGGCCGACGAGGAGGATCCGGTCCGCGCCGACATCTCCTACTGGGCCAGCCCCACGCCCGGGATACTCCGGCGCCTGGGCGCGAACATCGCGCTGGACTACCTCGGAAGGGACGTCGCAGCCGGCGGCTTCCTCGTTGTGCAGAGCGACTCGGACTCCTACGACCGCCTTTTCATGAATGTGGGAAGATGGGAGCTCGTTCACTCCAGCGTGCTGAACGGAAATTCAGGGACAAAGGGGCTGGTGCTCACAACATACTTCGACTCCCTCGCCCATTCCTTCAAGGTCTACCGGAGGCTTGCCTGAGGCGGGTCAGCGGCGGGGGGCGCCCATCCGGGGCCTCCTCGCAGCCTCGGCCTCCATCGAGCGCTTGATGGCGATCACCAGCGAGCGGGCGCGGTTGGCCCACATGTTCACACCCGACATGTCCATGAGTATCGCCTGCCGGAAGTCCTCCGCCGCCTTGCGAAAGTTCTTGTGCCGAAGATACAGCTCACCGCGGTTCACATAGGATGCAACGTCCTTGGGGTCGATCTTGACCGCCTGGCTGTACTCCATGATCGCCTCGATCGGCCTGCGCAGCTTCTGGTGCACCGCCCCCATCATGGCGTGGAAGTAGGCGTTGCGGTGGTCGAGCAGGATCAGGGCGCGGAAGATCTTGTCCGCCTCATCCAACCTCCCGTGCTTGAACTTGGTGTAGCCCGCCTCGGAGAGCTGGAAGAGCTCGGTGCGGGATATCCCCTTGAGCTCGGCGAGCGATATCCTGTCGTTGAGGAAGGCGTAGAGCAGCTCGGTGAGCCTCTTCTTGCGCCCGGGTGTCGGGTCGATTATCGGGGTCCGCTTCCCGCCCTCCGCCTTGATCTCTTCCGCCATTTAACCCCCGAAACCCGTGACTCGTAATTCGTGACCGGTGACTGGCTTGGATGGATGGGTCGAGTAGCCTTCCTTGTAATTTACCGCCGGTCACTAGTTACCGGTCACGGCTCTTAGTGCGCCGAGACCTTCGTGATGATCTCGCGCCTGGTGCGGTTGATCTCGCCCAGGAAGCTGTGCACGAACTCGAGCGTGCCGGCCACGTCCTGCATCACCTTCTGCATGTCCTGGGTGAGGAGGTTGAGCTGGAAGCTGCCGTCGCGGGTCTTCTCCTGCGCCATCTGCAGGGTCGCGTAGTACTGCGGGTCGGTCACGCTCATGTCGCGCAGGTCGCGAGCCGCCGTGTTTATCGTCTCGTTGACGTGGAACGCCTTCTTGCCCAGCCAGGTCATGAGGCAGCCGTTCTTCGTCTGGTTGACCTTGGCCAGCGCGATGAGCACGAACTCGGGGCCGATCGCCCCCTGCTTGGCGAGGGTGATGATGCGCTGGACCTCGGCCTTTATCTCGTCCATGCGCGAGCGGTAGTCGGACATCATCTGCTGGTCGAAGATCGTGCCCCAGGTGTCCTGCATGAACTGGTCCCACTCGGACAGAGTCCCCTCGGCCATGCCGGCCAGCTCGTCCGGGAGCGGCGTGCCGTCGGGCAGGTCGCTCGTGAACTCGCCCGCCCCCTGCGCCTTGAACTTGCCGCCGCCCATGAGGAAGCCCGACATCTCCTGGCTCAAGAGCTGCCCCTCCTCGGGGGTCATCGAGGCGCCCTTCTGGTGCATGGCGAACTGGTTCATGCCGGGCTCGTGATAGGCGCCCTCGGACGATTTGATCTCCGCGTCCTGCACTATCTGGCTCTTGAAGTTCTTCCACTGGTTGGAGAAGAAGTCTGCGAAGTCGCCGATCTTGAAGGTCTTGGACTTTGCGAAGACCTCGTAGATGTTGCCGTGGCGCAGCGCCTCGACTATCTCCTGGCGCTCCATCGCGGAGCGCATGTCGGCGTCACGAAGCCTGAAGTCCTTGTCTGAAACCGGGGATGCCTTGCCTATCACCATCTGTCACCTCATCCGCCCCTCTTCTTCTCCGATGCCCTGCCCCCCTTCGCCTCCCCCCGCCTCTTGTGTATCTGGCCGAGAAGCATGCGGGCCCTGTTGGAGAAGCGGTTCTCGCCCGACGGGTCCAGCGAGGCGGCCCTCTCGAAGTCGGCCTCCGCGTCGTCGAGCAGGCCGTGCTGCATGAGTATCTCGCCGCGGTTGGTGTGGCTCACTATGTCGTTCGCGTCGAGATCCAGGGCCTGGGTGTACTCGGCGATCGCCTCGCCGTACCGCTTCTGCCTCTGCAGGATCGACCCCATGACCGAGTGGTAGTATGGGTTGTTCCAGTCGAGCACCGTGAGCACCTTGAATATGCGCTCCGCGTCCTGGTAGCGCCCCTGCTTGAACTGCACGAAGCCGTGCTCGGCCATCTGGTAGAGCATCTCCGGCGTGAAGTTGAAGAGCTCCGCCCAGCTCATCTTGCCGTCGATGAACTTGCGCACCTTCTCGGCCCCGCGCTCGAGCTCGTCCTTGGGCACGCCCTTCGTCTTCTCCTCCAGCGCGGCGAAGAAGCTCTCCATGTCGGCCGCTGCCTCCTCCCTGCTCTTCGGCTCGTCCTCAGGGGGATTTGCCCCCTTCTCGGTTATCTCTTTTTCCTTTTCGTCTGCCATATGGCGCCCCGGAACCGGAAAAACCCTGTTAAATAGAGCACCTATGAAATTACCATCGGACGGCCTCGCGGGCAAGGCTTTTCCCGGCGGCCCCAAAAAGAAGGGGGCCCCAAACAGGGCCCCCCGCTGTCCTTGGTCCGATAACCCCTTTATCTCATCGTTGAGACCGTCCTCATGATCCTGCCCGCGGTGTCGAGCGCGGACTTGGTCGTGTTGGTGAGGGTCTCGACCACCTGCGCGAACTCCTCCATCATCTGGCTTATGAGCTTCTGTGAGGTGGCGATCGCGTCGGTCTCGCTCTTGACTATGGTCATGGTCTTCATGAGCTCCGAGGAGGCGTTCGGGTCGGAGCTGTCGCCGGAGACGTTGAGCAGCTTGTTGGTCCACTGCCTGGAGAGCTCCTGGAGCTGGATCAGCTTCTTGCCCATCTCGATCTGCTGCTTGGCCTTGTCCTTGGAGACTATGTAGGTGATGAACTTCATGAACTGGTACATCGCGCCCATGTCGCCCGACTCCGCCATGCGGGCGAAGTAGAAGAACAGCTGCATGAGCTGCTTGCCGCGGCTGGTGTTCTTGTTGATCGAGTCCCAGGCGGACATCACGTTGTCCTCGAGGGACATGGTCTGCATATAGGTGGCGGTGTTGAACTTGGGAACGCCGCCCATCGTCTGCGCACCCCACGACGCCGGAGGCGTGAACCCTGTGCCCTGCTGGGACTTTGCGCTGTAAGTGGTCTTATCCCCCTGCGCGCCGGCCTGCTGGTTAATCGCGGCCTGGGCCTTGCCCTCGCCCATGAGCGGGCTCTTCTCTCCCATGCCGGCCGCGTCCTTGTAGGAGGCGAGGTTCAGGTTCGAGTTGCCCGCCTCCGCCTGCTTTATGATGTTCGCGAGCTCCGCCTGCTTCGCCTGGATCTGCTCCTGCGTCGCGTTCTGCTGCTTGAGCTCCTCGATCTTCGCCACCAGCTCGTCCATCTTGTTCTGCGAAGGAGACGCGGCGTCCCCTGACTGAGAGAACTGCTGGTTGAGCGCGTCCTTGGTTATGCTGCTCAAGTCCGCCGACTTGAGGTCCCGAAGCAGCGCGCCGTCGTCGTTGACGAGCTGAACCTTGTTGCCGGCCCTGAGCTCCTCCTCTATGCGCTTCCACTCCTGCTCATTGACGCCGTCGCTGTGTACGTTGATGACCTTGGTAACCATCTTGTCCTCCGCTCTTTACCCCTTGGGTTCGGCAGCCATGCGCACCGCCGTCGATACTTATATATGCAATCAGGATGCCAAGATACGTCTGTCTGCCGCAATCTGCCAAAAGCAAATACCATTATAAAACAATGTGTTATAAAACTCAACTTCGTTCTCCGGTCCCGCTCAAGCCCCCCCCTGCAGCCAATCGGGGGGCAAAGGCCCCAGGTTGAGGACTCCAAAGAAAAAGGCCCTGCTTGAGGGCAGGGCCTCTTGGTCGCATCGGAGGCACTCATCTCGAGCGCTTGAGGGCCAGCGGCATGAAGCCGAGCACGAGGAATATGAGCATCATGACGTTCGGCTGCGCGGCGGGGACGAGCGAGCATCCGCCGTCCGCGGCAAACCAGTCCTCGTTGGCAGCGTCCTTGCTGTCGTCGAGATCATAGACAGGGAACTCCTCGACGCACCCGTCGGTCGGGTCGTCGGGGCACACGTCCTCCGAGTCAGGGGTGCCGTCGCCGTCGGTGTCGACGATCTCGTCGTCCGCGCTCGCGTCATCGGCGCTGTCGTCCTGCGTATCCTCGACCGGCAACTCACAGCCGTCCTCGTCCACGTCGATCCCCTCGGCCGTGTCGAGGCATGCGTCGCAT
>JAFGMW010000016.1 GCA_016927275.1 Pseudomonadota bacterium | reverse complement strand
CGCGGTGCCGGATGTCCAGCTGTAGTAGTCGTCGGTGTTGAAGCCCTCCTCGAACTGCTCGCCTATGGGGACGACCTCATTTTCATCCTCGATGGTCTCCCCGTACATCGTTTCCGACCAGTCGATGGGATTGTAGATGTAGTGCGTGCCGTTGCCCTTCCCGTAGAAGAAGCACTTGTGGTTCGGAAGGTTGTAGACGTCGCGGCCGCCCTCAGGGAGGTCCGGCTCGGGAAAGTTGATGTAGTTCTCGTCCTTTCGCCCGCTGTCCTTCACCCACACGAACGTGGCGCCGTTGACCAGGTTGTCGCCGCCGCCCACGATGGCGACGTCGTTGCCCCCGGAGGTGGAGTCTATGTAGTTGGTGTAGAACGGGTCGTCCTTGGTGCGCATCTGCTCCTCGATGGGCAGGTGCTGCTTCTCGTAGTCCGAGAGGTCGTTGGCGCCGCATGTCACGATGACGTCGTTCTGCGTCGATCCCTGTATGTGGCCCCGCACGCCTGAGATGAACACGCCGGTCCGGTAGGAGCTGTATGGGATCGAATCGCCCGGGAACTGGGTCTCCGACATGTAGCGGTCGTTGTAGTTGCCGTAGGCGTAGCTGCCGGAGTCGAAGTCGGGCACCGGCCCGTCCTCCCAGGCCTCGTCCAGGGCGTCCCACTGCTTGATGTTCCAGTCCTTGTCGGTGAAGAATCCGATGTTCTCGTCGAAGGCCAGATCGGCCGAATCCTCCGGGGATTTGATGCCGAGCTTGCTCGCCAGGTCCGGGGTTATGTGCCTGCAGGTCGATTTGAATTTCGATGCGTCCACGTGCGCGACCTGGTTGTCGCCGTGCAGCTCGAAACCCACCGAGGAGGCTGCCACGAAGTTCACGTCGTTGGAGAGCATGGTGGCCGAGGGGAGGTTGTCGGAGGTCTGGAACCCGGTGATCTGGATCCTGGCTATCACGTCGTCGCCGTGCTGGAACGTCACGTATTGGTCGTAGACCGCCTGCTGGGAGTCTCCGCTGACATGGGCGGGCAGGGCGATCGACTCGAGGACTATGTCGGTGACCGACACCTGCATGTACTCGGAGATGTCGGGAGGGGTCAGCTGCGTGGTGCCGTTCCACTGGTCGTAGAGCTCCATCTTGAACTCGGAGTTGTCGCTGCTCGGATTGAGCGCCCACTCCTCGCCGTATACGCCCTCAGGGTCGCGCTTGACCCAGAAGTAGCGCGGCATGTTCAAGCTGATCGGGCAGCCGAACTCGTGGCCGTTGTCCTTAAGCGAGGCCTTGGTGAGGCCGAGGATCAGGTCGGTGCTGCCCCGGTATTCCATGGCCATCACCTGGCTGGGGTCGAGCACGGCCAGCGAGCCGTCGGTGGTGATCTGCGCCTGATAATCGGGGTCTATTATGGGCAGCCTTACCGGCTTTCCCGTGTTGTCGAGGTAGACGATGTTGCCGTTGGACTTCTCGTGTATGTAGATGGAGCCCTCCTGGTACGGGCGGCCTATCCACTTGTCGTTGTTGAGGTCTTTGCAGGATCGCTGCTCGTCCATGAAGGTCAGGGTGCGTCCGGTCGCCAGCTCGCGGCACTTGTCGAGCTGCGCTTCCGCCTTGGAGCTTGCCTTGTCTATGAGGCCCAGCTTCGCGGTGAGCGACTTCGCCTCGTCGGCCGAGATCTGGCCCGATGAGAGGGCGTCCTGGTAGCTCTTCTTGAGCGCGGCCAGGTCCTCGATCGCGGCGATGAACTTCTTCTCCACGAGGTCGAGGTAGTTGATCGCGGTCTCGTTGTTCATCACGATCTCTTCCAGGGTGGGCGGGAAGTCGAGCAGCCACTGTGCGCCCTCTGCGCCCTCCTGCTGCACGTAGGAGCCGCCCGAGATCTCGCCCATGGTGTAGTCGTCGAGCGCGCTGGATCCCTGTGACGATGATCCGGTGGAGCCGGTCTCGAACATGTCCTCGATGGCCGATTCGGCATCCACCGTCTCGGCCTTCCAGTCGTCCTGGATCGGGCCCGACACCGTGTTGACCTTGTAATTGTTGATCCCGTTTACTGACATAGACACCTCGCTTGGGTTCGCTCAATATTAATGCAAGATACCTGCCAAAACCCCCAAGCCGCGCTGTTGTTATAATTATTTGAAATCATTAGTTAATTTAACAAGCTCCGATCAGACGGAGCAAATTCATGGGGCGTGGATGAGGCGTTGAGGCCATTCATGGGGTCTTGAGTCATCATGTCATGTGGATGGGAGGCGAGGGGAGCGCTCAGTCACCAGATCCCGGCCGATTCCTTTGCCCGCTGTTTCTCGAGATATCTCTCGGCTCGCGCCTTCTGGATGCGGCATTCGGCCAGGGTCTCGATGAGCTTTCGCTTGTATGCGTCGAGCGAGCGGAACTCCTCAGCGGTCATCTTCGACATGTTGTTCGGGTGCATCGAGTCTGTGGCTATATCGATCATCTTGGTGAGGACCTTCTCGAGCCCCGCGTATCTCTGGACCACAGGCTCCATAGTGGTGACTGTGTTCGGGTTGACCGAAACTATGTCCTTTTGAAGATCAGGCACATAGGGGATGTCACCTACAGTGTCCTGTGCAGGTTTCCACGATGCTGAGCCGATCATCATGCTGCCGAGCAGATTCTGCATTCCTTCGTAATATCCAGGCCTTCTTTGAGGAACTTGAGAAGCTGCATCAAACATCTCCGACAACACACCGCCGTCTATGCACTCTGCCTTTGGATTGCCGTCGAGGAGCGCCTTGTAGGCGTCCTTGTCCGCCGATTCATAGATATCGCCGGCCTTCTCGGCCTTGCCCTTGGAAGGGATCTCCTGGGGCTTTGGGGCCTTCGTATCCACATATGATATCTTGGGCACTATGTTTGTCTTTGTCATGGCCTCTTACTCCGCAAGGGTTATGCTGAGCTCCTCTAAGAACCCTATCGCCTCTTCCAGCTCCTTTTTCCTGTCGACTATGCCCTTTGCCTCCGAATAACCGTCGAGAAGGCTCAAAAGCTCGCGTTTCTTCCTGAGCGACACCAAGAGATCGGCGGGATCGCGCGAGGGATTCGAATTTCCCGCTTCAGCCGCATCTTCCTCGATCCGGGGTGCTGCAGGGGCTTTCCCCGCCTCGATCTCGCGCATCACGTCGAGTATGTCCTTTTCCCTCTCGGTGCCTATCTTCTGGGTGCTCATGATCGTCCTCTCAGTTCAGAATGAAGGTGTTCCGAGGATAATATATGCAAAAGGACTGCCAATAGGGTGAAGGGGCTGCAATTCATTAAAAAGGCTTGAATATCAATGAAATGCAGGGGTGGCTGGATACGGGGCAGCTACGGGCGCAGCCCTGTTCCGGGGCGGTGCGGGCCAATAGTGGGGTCTGAAATCTCCAAGGTGATTACTGCTTGTGGGTGAGTTTTGATGCGAGTTGGCGCAACCGCTTGATCTGCGCCAGGAGGCCGTCCAGGTCCTCGTTCGAGGCGGTCGAGCGGTTGCGGCGGCGGCGCCTGGGTCCGACAATGGCCAAGGCCTGCTGCGTGAGCTTGTCGACCTCGCGCACGATCTCAGCGGGCGAGGGGAGTCGATTGCCGGGGAGGGAGGCGCCCTTTGCGGGCCTGCGGCGGCGGGACCCCGCGGAGGCCATGTGCCTGGAGATGAGGGAGGGCAGGGCCTCGAGCGTCTCCTGGGTCTTGACCAGGTATTCGCTCGCCCCGCGCTTGATTATCTCGGCGGCCAGCATCTCGTCGCCCCGTCCCGATATCACGATGATGGGGGTCGCCCGGGCCAGGCCGTTGAGCCTGGGTATTGCGTCGGTGATCTGCTCCTCGCCGATCACCGCCCCCGTGAGGATGAGGTCGTAGCTTGACTGGGTGGCGAACTCCAGCCCGTCCTCGATGGTCTCGACCGTGTGTATGATGACGGGGGCGAAGTGCCTGTCCAGGAGCTCGGTGAGGAGCTCGGCGTGGTGCACATTGTCCTCGATGAGGAGGACATAGAAAGGCCTGTCTTTGCGGGACGCCCTCTGCACCATCTTCCCACCCCCGGCCGATTCCCCTTACAGCCCCAGGACCCTGCGCAGGTCGGCGGCCCTGTCGGTCCGCTCCCAGGTGAAATCCTCTTCGTTGCGTCCGAAGTGACCGCCCTTCGCGGTGTTGCGATAGATCGGCCTCTTGAGCTTGAGGTGGTTTATGATCCCGGCCGGCTTGAGCGGGAAGACCTCCCGGACCGCCATGAGCAGCTTTTCGTGGTCGACCATATCGGTGTCGAAGCCGTTGATCATTATGGAGACCGGCTCGGCGAAGCCTATCGCGTAGGCGAGCTGGACCTCGCAGCGGCTCGAGATGCCGGCGGCCACGATGTTCTTGGCCAAGTAGCGCGCCATGTAGGAGGCGCTGCGGTCGACCTTGGAAGGGTCCTTGCCCGAGAACGCGCCGCCGCCGTGGCTGCCCACGCCGCCGTACGTGTCCACGATGATCTTGCGGCCCGTGAGCCCGCAGTCCGCGTGGGGCCCGCCCAGCACGAAGCGGCCGGTCGGGTTGATGAGGAAGCGGGTCTTGCCGTCAAGGAGCTCGGCCGGCATCGCCGGCTTTATGACCTTCTCGACGACCGTCTCCTTGAGCTCGTCGTAGGAGACGTCGGGGCTGTGCTGCGTGGAGCAGACGATTGTGTCGATGTGCACCGGTTTTCCTTCCACGTAGCGGATGGTGACCTGCGACTTTCCGTCCGGCCTGAGGAACTTGACCTCGCCCTTGAGGCGCATCTCGCTTAGCCTTCGGGTGATGCGGTGGGCGAGGGAGATCGGCATGGGCATCATCTCCTCGGTCTCGTCGCAGGCGAATCCGAACATGAGCCCCTGGTCGCCGGCGCCCTGCTCCTTGAAGAGACCCTCGCCCTCGGTCACGCCCTGGGATATGTCGGGGGACTGCCTGTCCACCGATATGATGACCCCGCAGGTCTCCCAGTCGAAGCCCATCGAATGGTGGTTGTAGCCGATGTCCCTGATAGTATTGCGGACCACCTCCGGGTAGTTGATCTGCGCCCTGGTGGTGATCTCGCCCGCGACGATCGCGAGCCCTGTGGTCACCATGGTCTCGCAGGCGACCCTGGAGTCGGGGTCCTGTGCGAGCGCCGCGTCCAGAACGCCGTCCGATATCTGGTCGGCCACTTTGTCCGGATGGCCGCGGGTCACCGATTCTGAGGTGAAGAGATGCTCGTGTCTTGTCATTTCAGGCTCCTTTTTCGTTTTTGCCGGTTTTCGATGAAAAAACGGGTCTGGCGTTTATAGGGGGAGGGGCCCTGCAAGTCAAGGCAAAAAGGGCGCTAACGTTTTGAGTTTTCTAAACATTTTGAATTGAAGGGGCTCGCGGGGGAGGGGCTAGGCGCTTTGTCCCTCGATGATATGAAGCCGCTTCACATCGCCGGGCAGCAGGTGGCTGGTCTTGCGCTTGAGGTACCTCTCGACCTCGTCTGCGGTCGATTTTGCCAGCGCCTGCTTGAGCGCCGTCGCCGACTGCTCCCTGGTGACCGCGCGCAGTATCTTCTTCACGCGCGGGATCGATACCGGGTTCATGGAGAGGGAGTTGAGCTCCATGCCGACCATCAGGGTGATCGCGAGGGGGTCGCCGGCGAGCTCGCCGCATATGCCGACCTCGATGCCGGCCTTCTTGGCAGCGTCGACCGTGCGCTTGATCATCCTGAGCACAGCTGGGTGATAGGGGTTGTAGAGGTGGGCCACCTGCTCATTTACGCGGTCGATGGCGAGGCCGTACTGGATCAGGTCGTTTGTCCCTATCGAGAAGAAGTCGGAGTAGGCGGCGAGCTCGCTCGCCATGAAGACAGCGGAGGGCACCTCGATCATTATGCCGAGCGGCACGTCTTTCTCGAATGGGAGATTCTTTTCCGCGAGCTCGTTCTTCACTTCGTCGACTATCTTCCTGACCCTGCGGATCTCGTCGACGCTCGAGATCATGGGGATGAGGATCCTTAGGTTGCCGTGCACGGAGGCCCGGTAGAGGGCGCGCAGCTGGGTCTTGAAGAGCGGTATCTCGCGCAGGCAGAGGCGTATCGCGCGCAGGCCCAGCGCGGGGTTGGTCTGCGCCTCGTACGACTGGGAGATCGAGAGCTTGTCTCCCCCGAGGTCTATGGTCCTTATCGTGACCGGCTTCGGGGCCAGCCGGCTGAGCACGGTCAGGTAGTTCTCGTACTGCTCCTCCTCGCTCGGTTCGTCGAGCCTGTTGAGGAAGAGGTACTCGGTCCTGTAGAGGCCTATCCCCTCGGCGCCGTGCTGGACTATGGAGGGTATCTCCTCCACGATCTCCATGTTGGCCTCGATCATCAATCTGAAGCCGTCCTTGGTGACCGCGGGGAGGTTCGTCTCGCGCAGCAGTATCTCCTCCAGAGCCTCGTATTTCTTCTGGATGGAGCGGTACTGCTCCAGCTCCTTCGCGGTGGGGGAGGCGATGAGCACCCCCTTGATGCCGTCGAGTATCACCTGCTCGCCGTCCCCGATCTCGTCGAAGACCTCGCCCATGCCGAACATCGCCGGTATCTCCAGGGCCTTGGCGATGATGGCGCTGTGCGACGTCTCGCCGCCGCCCTCCATCACGAAACCCCTGACCCTGTCCCTCGGGAGGCTCGCCACCTCGGCGGGGCTGAAGTCGTGGACGACCAGCACGGCCTCACCTGCCGGGAGGCCGTCGAACGACAGCTCCGGGCTGCCCACGAGGTTGTCCATCAGCCTGCGCCCGACGTAGTCTATGTCCTGCTGCCGCTCGCGGAAGTACTCCTCGTTGACGTTGAGGAACGACAGCTTCAGGTGCGCCAGCGTCTTGTCGAGCGCCCACTCGGCGTTGATCTTGAAGTCGCGGATGTGCTTCTGGGTCGCCGCGACGAGCATGTCGTCCTGCAGGAACATGCGGTAGGACTCGATGATCTTGATCTGGTCGTGGCCCTGGAAGCGGCACATCTTGGCCTGAATGTGGGTGAGCTGCTCCTTGGCCTTCTGGACCGACGACTTGAAGCGATCGATCTCCTGCTCGACGTCCGCGTCCTTGATCCATGTGCGGGCGAATGGGGAGCCGCGGTGCTCGATTCTGTGCGCCCGGCCTATGACTATGCCGGGAGAGGTGGCGTGCGAATGGAATCTGCGGGTTTTCATCTGGCTCAGTCTTCGCCGAACTTCTCCTCGATCAGTTTACCCAGGGCCTCCATCGCCTCTGTGGAGTCGTCGCCCCTGGCGGTTATGGCGATCTCGGTCCCCTGCGCCGCGGCGAGCATGAGGACGCCCATTATGCTCTTGCCGTTCACCTCCGAGTCCTCCTTGCGCACGAGGATCTCGGACTGGAAGCGGTTCGCTATCTTGACGAAGGCGGCGGCGGCTCGCGCGTGGAGGCCGAGGGTGTTCCTTATCACGAACGATCTGATCATCTTTTTCTGCTCACCGGGCATCTGACGCTCCTCTATCTGTTTTTCGAAAGCACCTCGCTGGCGATGACTATGTTGCGCTGCCCGTACTGCTTGATGAACTGCGCCGTGTCGGCGAATTTTGCGTTGGGCTTGAGGTTTGCGAGCTTGATCAGCATCGGCATGTTGAAGCCCGATATCACCTCGGTCCTCTCCGGCTCGAGGAAGGAGAGGCAGACGTTGGAGGGGGTGCCGCCGAACATGTCGGTGAGAATGAGCACCCCGTCCCCCTGGTCCACGCTCCGTATCGCGTCGGCGATCTGGCCCCTGATCGAGTCGGGCGGATCGTTGGAGTTCACCGCGACCCCGCGCATGTGCCTCGCGTCGGGGATTATCTTCTGCGTGGCGTTCACCATCTCGCAGCCGATCTTGTTGTGTGAGACGACAACCACTCCTATCATCGCCATTTCCTCTTCCTATTCGAGTTTGCCGAGCATGTACTGCTCCCTCTCCTGCGTGGAGAGTATCTCCGCGGAGAGCCTCTCCTGGAACGCCCTCGCGGAGTGATAGCCGCCCAGCTTCAGAAGGTGGTTTCTGGCCGCCACCTCGATGATCGCGGAGAGGTTCCTTCCCGGCCGGACCGGTATCTGTATGAGGGGGACCCTCACGTCCAGTATAGTGTAACGGTGCTCCTCGAGGCCCAGGCGGTCGTACTCGACATCCGGGTTCCAGTCCATGAGCTCGATGACCATCTCCACGACCTTGCGGTCGCGCACCGCCGAGATCCCGAAGAGGTCGTGTATGTTGATGATGCCCAGCCCCCTGATCTCCATGTGGTGCCTGATGATCTCCGAGCCGGTGCCGTAGAGGGTGGAGGGGGGGCGCTTGCGCACGTTCACTATGTCGTCCGCGACCAGCCTGTGGCCGCGCAGCACGAGGTCGAGGGCGCATTCGCTCTTTCCGATGCCGCTCTTGCCGACCAGCAGTATCCCCACTCCGAAGACGTCGAGCAGGACCCCGTGGATGCACGTGGTGGCCGCCAGGCTCTCCTCGAGGAAGCGGGTCGCCCTGTTCACGAAGGTGGAGGTCAGCAGCCTCGTCTTCATGAGGGGGATGTTTTTCCTGCCGCACATCTCGAGCATGGGCTTCGGCGGATCGGAGTCGCGTGTGAGTATCATGCAGGCGATGTCCACCGAGCCGATCGCCTCCATGACCTCCCTCTGCCTCTGCGGTGGGAGGGTGCCGAGGAACGCGATCTCGGGCTTGCCCAGCACCTGTATCCTGCCGGGGTGGAGGTTGGCGACGTCGCCGGTGAGCGCCAGCCCGGGCTTCTGGATGCACGGTATGGCGATCTTCTTGTCCAGACCGTCCTGCCCGGCGAGGAGCTCGAGGTGGAGCCTGTGCTCGGTCTCCTTGAGGAGCTTTATGACCGGTATGTTGAGCATCAGTACCTTTCGTCCTCTTCGGAGATCGCCGCGTATATCCCGGCGGAGTCTTTTGCCGAGACGAGCTTTTCCCTGAACTCCGCGTCCTTCAGGAGCCTGGAGAGGCGGGCGAGCGCCTTGAGGTGCTGGCCGGCCGCCGACTCCGGCGCGAGCAGCACGAAGAAGATGTGCGTCGGCTTGCCGTCGTGCGCCTCGAAGTCGATCCCTTCCCGCGAGAGGCCGAAGCCGATGACGATCTTCTCCAGGCCAGGCACTTTTCCGTGGGGGATGGCGATGCCGTCCTGGATCCCGGTGCTGCCGAGCCTCTCGCGCTCCATGAGGATCTCAGCGATCCGGTCCGCGTCCAGCCCCTTTTCGTGCTCCGATATCTTCTCGGCCAGCTCGCCTATTACCTCGGGCTTTGTCTTTGAGGTGAGGGCGGGCCAGACCATGTCGGGCCTGAGTATCTCGGTGAGGTGCATATCGCTTTGCCTATTAAAATCAAAGATTTAGATTGAATGCATCTATCGTATGAGGCCTCAAAAAGCAAGACAGAAAAAAGGGGCGAAGGCGCTGAAAAACTCAAGGATTGTGGTCCTTTATCTTCTCCCTGGTGCGCTTTATCTGCTTCAGGAGCTTGTCGATCGCTCCGTCCACGGAGGTGTACATGTCGTTGGACGTTTCGGTCCCCACGAAGCGGCCGCCCTTCATGTGGAGGGTTATCTCGGCCACGTGGCGCGCGCCCTCCACCTTGAAGATGAAGTGCGCCGCCGCCGGCTTGACGAGAAACTTGTTCAGCTTCTCGATCTTGTCCGTGGCGTGCAGCTTGAGAGAGTCTGTCGGATCGGTGTTCCTGAAGGTGAAGGTGGTCTCTATTTCGCTGATCATTTTTCGCCCCTTGGTTGAGGTTTCTATTCCTTTCTCTTTCTCCTGGACGACGGCTGTATGCCCAGGCTCTCCCTGTACTTCGCCACCGTCCGCCTCGCTATGTCGACGTTCGTGGCTTTGAGGCGCTCCGCTATGTCCTGGTCGGAGAAGGGGGATGAGGCGTCCTCCTCGTCGACTATCCTCTTGACCATCATCTTGACCGCCTCGGAGGCCACCCCGCCGCCCTCCAGCCTCTGCACGCCGCTGTTGAAGAAGAACTTGAGCTCGAATATCCCCCTCGGCGTGTGCATGAACTTGTTGGTGGTGACCCGGCTTATCGTCGATTCGTGCATGGCTATGTCGTCCGCCACGTCCTTGAGGACCAGGGGCCTGAGGTTCATGAGGCCCTTGTCGAAGAATTCGCGCTGGAACTTCACTATGCTCGATGACACCTTGAAGAGGGTCTGCTGCCTCTGGTGGATGCTCTTGATGAGCCACGCCGCGGCGCGCATCC
This sequence comes from Pseudomonadota bacterium, assembly GCA_016927275.1. NCBI lineage: Bacteria > Pseudomonadati > Pseudomonadota > Pseudomonadota bacterium. The sequence goes on along the minus strand of JAFGMW010000016.1, from coordinate 1,804 downwards.
TCCCCTGGATGTAGTCCTTCGTCTTGTCGCCGACGTCCGATCCCCGCATGAGCGCCCTGCGATAGAAGTCGCTGACGCGCAGCTTCGGAAGCCCGTCCTCGTTGAGGGACACGACGTAATTCTCGCCGATCTTCTGCACGTAAACGTCGGGGGTTATGTACTGCGGCGCATCCCCGCTGAAGGGGCGGCCGGGCTTCGGCTCCAGGTTCGATATGACGTGGGACGCCTCCTTGACCTCTTCAACCGAGACGCCGAGCTTCTTCGCTATGCCGGCGTAGTTGTGGTTCTCGAGGTCGCCGAGGTGGCTGTCTATCATGCGGGTGATGAGACCCGACGGGTCGCCGATCAGCTTGACCTGGAGCATCAGGCATTCCTTCAGGTCGCGCGCCCCCACGCCCAGAGGGTCGAGCTGCTGCACTTTAGCCAGCACCGATTCGACCTTTGACGGGTCGGCACCGGTCTTCTGGGCGATCTCCTCGACGGTGGACTGAAGGTACCCGTCGTCGTTGATGTTTCCGATCAGCTCGGTGCCTATCTTCAGCTCGTCCTCCGGCATGTTCGAGAGGTGAATCTGCCAGATGAGATGGCCCTGGAGCGATTCCGTCTGTTTGACGACGTTGTCGAAGGAGGGGGCGTCTTCGTCGCGGGATTCGCGCTCCATGGAGTAGCCGGGCGCGTTGTAGGTCTCCAGGTAGTTTCCCCAGTCGAAATCGGTCGGCTCCTTGAGAGTTCCGTCCTTTTCTCCGACCTCGTCGACCGAGTGGTCGTGGCCGCGGTCTTCGTCCTTGGCCTGCTCGTGCTTCTCGCCAGAGGACTGATCCTCCGCTTCCGCCTCGGCGGGCTGCGACTCACCGTCCTCGAGCACCGGGTTCTCAAGCATCTCGCTCTGGATCAGCTCCGCGAGCTCCATTCGGGAGAGCTGCAGCAGCTTTATGGCCTGCTGCAGCTGGGGTGTCACGACGAGTTGCTGGGATAGCTTTACGCTCTGTTTGAGCTCGAGTGCCATATGTGGTTCCGCCGGTCTTATCGGCGGAGGTGCCTTTGTACGCTGCGTTTATCGATGTTCTCCATCCATTGAATATGATAAGTCCCGTTGTGCGAAAAGTCAATCGCCCGCGACCTCGCATAACTGAGAGATATCTTTGGGGATTGATGAGCGCACGGGGGCTTCAAAGACAAACAGGAAATGTCAAGAGACTGAGGCCTTCCTCTGCTTTGCCCCCTGGGCGGCCTTCGCAGGGGAGGAGCTTTCCTTCTGGCTCTCCCAGAGCCTTCGCTTGGCAAAGGCGGCCGCGGCCTCGATGAAGCTCGCGAACAGGGGATGAGGCGACATGGGTCGTGACTTGAATTCGGGGTGGAACTGGCAGCCGACGAACCACGGGTGAGAGTCCAGCTCCACTATCTCCACGAGGCCGGTCCTCCTGTCAGTGCCGACCGTCCTCAGGCCGTGCTTCACGAGGACCTCTGCGTATTCGGAGTTGTACTCGTAGCGGTGGCGGTGGCGCTCGCTGATCTCGCGCTCGCCGTAGGCGGAGTGGGATTTCGAGTTCTTCTCGAGCATGCAGTCGTAGGCGCCCAGCCTCATGGTGCCGCCCAGGTTGTGCACCGCCTTCTGCTCCTCCATCAGGTTGATCACGGGGTCCGGCGTGCTCGTGTCGAACTCGAGGCTGTTGGCCTTCTCGAGGCCGCAGACGTGCCTCGCGAACTCCACGACCGCAAGCTGCATGCCGAGGCAGATCCCGTAGAAGGGGATCTTCTTCTCCCGCGCGTATCGTATCGCCGCTATCTTTCCCTCCACCCCGCG
>JAFGMW010000015.1 GCA_016927275.1 Pseudomonadota bacterium | reverse complement strand
CCGCGCCGAAGGGGCCGCACAGCTCCCTCCCCCTCCCGACTCGTTCGAATACACGAGGGAGGCGAAGGCGGCCGGCGTCATCACTCAGGACTCCTATCTCCCGCCTGCCGCTTGCCTCTGCCCGGAATACTCCGCGGCGAGATGCCCCCCTGCCTGCAGGCCCTACAGGGTGGCGATCCTTGGCGATTCTATAGCCGCGTCCTGCGACTTCCTCCTTCCCAGAATCATCCACGACAGGCTCGCCCCCCATGCGGTCGAGGTGTTTGCAAGCGGCAGGGTCGGCGACAGCGCCGGAAAGGTGATGGGGCTGGCCCCGCACCGCGGCTCAAGGCGCGACCTCCTCGAAGAGTATCTCAGGCGCGGCTGCGACGAGCTCGTCGTCGCGCTCGGGGTGAACGCGGTGGCGGACGGCAGAAAGGCGAACGAACTCGTCTCGGAGATCGCCTCCATGTGCGAGAGGGCGATGGACGCGGGGGTGTCCAGGATCGTGATCGTCGAGATCGCCCCGTGGGGCGGCCACGCCAGATGGACCCCCGAGAAGCAGGCCGAGACCCTGCGATACAACCGGATGCTCGGCGGGCTCGCCGCCATGCTCAACTTCGATTACACAGTTCGCGGATGCGAGACCGAGGTCGAGGTCGCGAGGATATACGAGGCGCTCGAGGACAGGCGGTCCCCGGGCCGGCTCCGATACCCGAGGAGGACCGGGGCACGGCTCGACCCCCTGCACCCCTCGGAGGCGGGCATCAGGGTGATGGCGGAGGAGATGCTGAGACAGGCCTATCGCAACATCCGTTGACCCTTGACCCCTCCCGCTCCACCTGCAATCCTGCCCCCCGATGCCCGCGACCCTCGTCACAGGACCGATAAATTCCGGCAAGACCTCGCTGGCCCTGAAGATCCTGGCCGGATGCGACCCGGGCCGCACCGGCATGGTCGTTGTCCCCGACCGGGCGACAGCGACCCTGCTCAGGCGCCGGTTCGCCGCGGGGCTTTCGGGCCCCTTGAAGGCGATGCGCGCCGACTCTATAGAGGACTGGGCCGGATTCGTGAGGAGGCTCGCCGCGCCGGCGCTCCCGGTCGCGACCAGGCAGCACTCCCTGCTCATCGTGCTCGGCCTCCTCGGGAAGATGCGCCTCTCCCATTTCGGAGCGGCCGCCCGCTCCTACTCCACCGCCGAATCGTTTGCCGGCACGATCCTCGCGCTCAAGGAGAACCTGGTCGGTCCCTCCGACCTCGCTGAGATCGTCTCAGGCACGGGCGAGACCTGCCTCAGGGAGAGGGATCTCATCCGCGTCTACGGTGAGTACGACAGGGAGCTCACAGGCAGGGGCCTCCTCGACGAGGGGGACCTCACCATGCTCGCGATAAGGGCCGCGATCGAAGGGGCGCCCGGGCTCTCGGGGATGGGGACGATCGTCTTCGACGAGTTCGCCATGCCGTCGCCGGCCCAGCTCGCGATGGTGCGCGCGCTCGCCGCGGGCAGAGAGGACGCAGAGATCACGATCACGTGCCCATCGGCCTCGTCCGACTCGGAGCGGCCGTTCGCGGACTGGCTGCGCCGCGCGCGGGACGCCTGGCTCTCCGCAGCGGACGGGGAGCAGCGCCTTGCGCCGGCTCCTGCGAAGGCACCCCGCGTCCGCGTGCTCAAGGCGGCGACGCCGGCGCAGGAGGCGCGCCACGCGGCACTCATCGTTCAGGGCGAAGGGCTGCGCGCCTCCGATTTCGTGGTCGCCGCGCGGGCGCAAGATTCGTTCCTCGAGTGGTTCTTGTCCGAGGCCCACTCCATGGATCTTTTGCCCGAGCACCCCACGCCCGACGGCGCCATGGGCTCGCCCCTGGCCCACGAGCTCCTGTCGCCCGATTCCGTCGGGCGCCTGCCGTCCCGCGCGACGCCCTCCGTGTTCGCGTCGCGCATGCGGGAGATGGCGGAGCTCCGAAGGAGGGCGAGGCCCTGGGTCGCGGCCCTCAGGGAACGGCGCGGCCGCGGGAGGGTCGCGGCGCGCAGCCTCGCGGCAGCCGGGATAATCGAGGAGTCGCTGGCCGCCCTCTCCGCCGCCGAGTGGGCAACGGGCGCGATCACGATCGGCCGCGAGCAGTTCGCGCAGCTTTTCCGTCACGATCTCGGCCTTCGCACCGCGCGCTCCACCATGCTGGAGTCGGTGCTGCCGTTCCGGCTCCACCCGCTCGGCCTGCCCCTCGCGCGCGAGGCCGGGGGCGTGATCGTGCCCCGCATGACAGAGGGATCGTTCCCGGCGCGTCCGGGCGAGACCCTCTTCTTCTCCGACTGGAGGGAGGAGGCGATCCGCAGGATATTCCCCGACGCGGAGGACATGCACGCGAGGGAGTCCTACGCCTTCGAGACCATGCTCGAAAAATGCACCGGCCGGATCACCCTCCTCTTCCCGGCGGTCGCAGACAGCGGCGGCCAGACCATCCCCTCCCCCTTCGTCGACCGGTTCATAGGCACCGGCGAAGCGCCCCGGCCGCTCGCCCCGTGCGTGCTGGGGGCCGGGCCCCGCGGCCGCAAGGGAGGCGAGACGGACAGGATCATCGAGGTGGAGCTCGCAAGGATCGCCGGAGAGGAACCGCGCGAGTCGAGGCACGGCAATCACATGGGGGTGCTCCGCTCCCGCGCCGCGCGGGAGGCGATGAGGGAGCGGTTCACCGCCGCTGAGTTCAGCCCCACCGCGCTCGAGAGATACGCCGAGTGCCCGTTCGCATTCTTCGCGCAGTACGCGCTTCGCGCGACCGAGCCGCCGGAGGAAACGCCCCAGATACGGCCCATGGACCGCGGAAGAGTCGTGCACGAGATACTGGCGAGATATTACCGGGATTCAAGACTCGTGAGCCGGAATCCGGGACCCGGGACCCGTGAGAGGGGACCGGGGATCGCCGGGAATCTTGAGAGGAGCGTCAGGAAGATCGCCGAGGCGGTGTGGACGGAACAAGGCGCGGGGCTCGAATACGTGAGCCCGGGCCTCAGGGAGCGGGAGATCGACGAGGCCGCCGGCATGGCGCTCATGGTGATCCGTGCGGAGGGGGAAGAGGCGCGCAGCATCTCCTCTCCCCTCTCGCCCTGCGAGTTCGAGTGGGAGTTCTCGATGGCGAAGGGCAACGCGCTCAGGATCGAGGTGAAGGGCCAGGGGCCGCTCTACATACGGGGACGGGTGGACCGCATCGATGCGGACCAAAAACGCAGGATGTTCCTCGTGATCGACTACAAGACCGGACGGGAGGAGCAGGTGTCCGGCCGCATAGAGAGCGGCTCGCACCTGCAGCTGCCGCTCTACATAAGGGCGGTCAAGGGCGCGCTCCTCGCCGACGCCGTGCCGCTCGGCGGGCTGCTCATGGAGATCAGGGAGGCGTCCTCGTCGGGCGACGGCAGAAAGACATGCGGCAAGACAAAGGGGCTGGTGCTGAAGGATTTCGAGGGGAAATGCTACAGGGTGGGCGGGGCCCACTCCAAGATGGACGGGGGGCGCATGGGTGCGCTCCTCCTCTCGGCCGAGCGCAAATCGGCCGAGTTCGCCTCCTCGATCAGGCAGGGGCTCTTCCCCGCCTCCGACGGGGCGGACTGCGAGCGGTGCGATTATGGCGATATCTGCAGGCACAGAACGGTTTCAGCCGACTGAGGCGCAGCGGGACGCGATGGAGTCCGTCTCGTCGTCGATGGCGGTTGACGCGGCCGCGGGCTCGGGAAAGACCGCGGTCCTGATACGCCGCATACTCACGATCGTGGGCTGCGACCCCGCGAGGCCGGGCAGCGGCGACTGGGCGCGGCTCTCCGGGGTGCTGGCCATCACCTTCACCGAGAAGGCGGCGGGCGAGATCAGGGCCAAGCTGCGCGCCTACGTCCCCTCGGCCGAGCGGTTCAGGCTGGACCAGGCGTTCATCGGCACCTTCCACTCGTTCTGCGCGAGGCTCCTGCGCCGCTTCGGCCCTTCCATCGGGCTCGATCCCTCCTTCGACCTGCTGGACGAAAACGCCGCGGAGCTGCTCGCGCAGAGCTGCGCGAGGGACACGCTGCTCGCCATGCTGGAGAGAAAGGACCCCGCGATCGCAGGGCTCGTCGAGGAGGTCGGGTTCGCGACCGCCGCGGGCGCGCTCGAGGAGCTCATGGAGTTCCGCTGGCACGCGGCCCGCGCGCTCTCGAACCGGGCCGGCGCGGAGGAGTGGGAGGTCGCGGCGCTCGATGCGCTCAGATCCGCATTCGAAGAGGCCTCGCGCGCCTACGGGGCAAGGCTCGCCGAGATGGGCTCCCTAGACTTCCAGGAGCTGGAGATCCGGGCCCTCGAGCTTTTGGGCAAGAGGCCGGTGGCCGCCGCGTGCAGGAGGCAGTTCGCGAACATCCTCGTGGACGAGTACCAGGACACCAACGACATCCAGACCGAGCTCGCGCTGGCCCTCTTCGACCCATCGGCAAACCGGCTGTTCATAGTGGGCGACGAGGCGCAGTCCATCTACCGCTTCCGAGGGGCAAACGTCTCCTGTTTCGCCAGGGTGCGGGAGGAGATCGCGGGGAGGTCCGGCCGCGCGGTGAGGCTCGCCCACAACTTCCGCTCCAGGCGATCCATAATATCGTTCGTCAACTCGGCGCAGCAGGTCCTTGCGGAGGGGCTCTTCGCCGACCCCTCCTCGCCCAGGCCGATGGAGCACACGATAGAGGACTCAATCGGCAGGCCATCGGTGATCGAGCTGGCCTTCCCCGGTGCCGACGACCTGCGGATCGCAACCCTGCGGGAGCGCGAGGCGCAGGCGATGGCCGGGATGATCAGGGAGAACGCCGACGCGGGCCTGTGGTCGTTCGGCGACGTGGCGCTCCTGTTCCGGGCGATGACCGAGTCCGGGACGTACGAGGCGGCGCTGCAGAGGATGCTCGTCCCGTGCGTCTCCGCCGGGGGGAGCGGATTTCTCGAGAGGCGCGAGGTCGCGGACCTGCTGGCCGCCGTCAGGTTCGCCTGCGACCCGAAGAACACGGCTGCGCTCCTCGCGCTCCTGCGTTCGCCCGCCGGAGGGCTCTCCGACGACGAGCTCGCCGTCATGGCCGGCCCCGACGGACGCGGCGTACCGTCGGCGGCTGCTGCGGACGGGCGCCTCTCGCTCATAAGCGAGCTGCCCTCCATGGCGACCCACATGAGGCCGTCCGAGATCATGCGCCGCGTGATAAACGAGGCGGGGCTGGAGCGGGTCTGGTCGCGGCTCGACCCCTCCGGCGCCGCGATCATGAACATGGACCGACTAGTGACGATCGCCCGCGACCTCGAGCGCGAGATGCCGACCACCATCCGCGAGTTCGACTCGTTCATGGCGAAGATGCGCAGCCGCGGGGCAAGGATGGGCGACCCGTCCCCGGGCGCGGAGACGGAGAACGCGGTGAGGCTGATGTCGGTCCACGCGGCGAAGGGGCTCGAGTTCCCGGTGGTCTTTTTGCCGGACCTGGCCAGGAGGCCGCCGGCGAGCAGGAAGCAATGGATATTCGCCCGCGGCGGGGCGGCCTCCGAGAGCGGCGTCGCCTTCAGAAAGAGAGACCCAAAGCGGCCTTTCGGGAGCAGGGTCAGGACGGAGCGCTTCGACAGGCTCGCCGGAGCGGAGGCTGAGGAGGAGGGGCGCGAGTCCAGAAGGCTCCTCTACGTCGCCATGACCCGCGCGATGGACACCCTGGTGCTGCCTGTGCACGATGGGGTCTCGGCAAAGGGATCATGGCACGATTGGGTCGGCTCGGTTCTCGCGGAGCACGGCGGGAGGAAGATATCTACTACGATCGCGGCGGGCCGCTGCGCCCACGCCGGGACCGACGGGGCCCTTTCGGCGCGCGTAATCGAGCACTCGCCCCCTGCCCTCGCCTCCCCGCGCAGCGCCGACTCGCACCTTTCCGTCTCCGCGCTCGACTCGTACAGCGTCTGCCCGATGCAGTACTACCTCAAGCACGTGCTCGGCCTCCCGGCGGCCGAGCTCCCGGGGGCCGATCGCGGCCCGATCGAGCCGGACGTGCACGGCTCCATCGTTCACGCGATGCTGGCTCGCGCGACGAACGACGCGCGGGAGCTTCGCGCCTCCGCGGTCGCCCTGTGCATTGCAAACGGCGTCGCGCCTGACGACAGGGCGATCGAGGGGCTGGTGAGGGACGCAGGGGCGGCGATCGAACTCGCAGGCGCCGCCTCCGTGGGGACAGGCTTCAGGGAGATGCCCTTTGAGATCGAGTTCGGGGGGAGCACCATCTCCGGCACCATAGACTGGCTGAGGCCCGCGGGCACAGGCTTCGAGGTCGTGGACTTCAAGACCGGCCCCACCGACAGGGCCCGGGCCGCCGAGAGCGCGCGGCACTGCGAGATCCAGATGCAGATCTACGCGCTGGCCGCGGAGGCGGTCACGGGCGCGCGGGTCTCGGCGACGCACCTCGTCTTCCCCTCGGCAGGCGTGAACCTCAGACAGGCGATGGACCCCGCGCGAAGGAAGGCGGCCGTGAAAGGCATCGAGGAGATACTGGCCGGGATCGGCGCGTGCGACTACTCTGTCCCGAAAGATCCGCCGTGCGGCGAGTGCATATACGGCAGAAACGGCATGTGCTGGGAAAAGCGGGCGAAGGGCGAAAGGTCCAGGGTGAAAGGAACGGCCGGAAAGCGATGCGCGAGGAGATCGAAAAAATAGTCGCGGCGGCGGCGGAGCCCGAGGCCGGGGCGCGCGAGATCGAGCGCTTCGAGGCCGCGTACGCCTCCGCCCGCGGCGCGCCGTTCGACTGGGTGCCCGACGGCGCTCGCCTCGTCGCGCGCATCTTCGGCAACAGCAGGGTGCTCGCCGGCCGCCTCGCGGAGAACCCGGCGTGGGCGGAGAAAATCGCGCTCTCGCCCTACTCCTCAAGGCGAAAGCCGATCGAGGTCATGCGAGGGGAGCTCGATGCCGCGCTCTCCTCCGCGGGCGGCGACGAGGCATCGTTCATCTGCGCGATCTGCGACTTCAAATACGGCGAGATGGTGCGCGTCGTGATGAGGGACCTGGCCGAGGCCGCCCCCGTCTCGGAGCTGCTCGCGGAGTGGAGCGACGTGGCCGATGCGATACTCGGGGCGGCCTGGGGCCGCTCGCAGGCGCTTATGATTGCGCGATCGGGAAAGCCGACGATGCCCTCCCCCGGGGGCGGGCAGGCGCCGTGCCGCGGCGTCGTGATAGCGCTCGGAAAGCTGGGCGGCCGTGAGCTCAACCTCAGCTCCGACGTGGACCTGATGATCATATACGAAACGGACGAGGGGGGCGCCTCATCCCCCTCGGGCGCGCGCACGACCAGCCACGAGTTCTACGTGAAGCTCGCCTCGACGTTCACGAGGCTCGTCTCGCGCGTGACCGAGCGCGGTTTCGGCTTCAGGGTGGACCACGAGCTCAGGCCCGAGGGCCCGCAGGGGCCGCTGGCCAACTCGCTCGACGCGGCGGAGAGATACTACGAGTACTTCGGCCAAGACTGGGAGAGGCAGGCGCTGATCAGGGCCCGGCCGGTCGCCGGGGACCTCGATCTCGGCGCCGCATTCGTGGAGGCGGTCCGGCCGTTCGTCTTTCGCCGTTCCATGTCGCTCGCCGACCTCGCCCACATGCGCAGGATGAAGCAGGCCATGGAGCGCCAGGCGGAGCGCTCGGGCCGCAGCGGCGACATCAAGCTCGGCCGCGGCGGCATACGCGAGGCGGAATTTCTGACCCAGGCGCTCTGCCTGCTCTTCGGCGGGTCGATCGAGTCGGTGCGCCGGGGAAACACCTTCGAGGCCATCGACGCGCTGGCCTCCGAGTCGATCGTGCACCCGTTCGGCGCGCGCACCCTCAGCGAGGCCTACTCGTTCCTGCGGAGGCTGGAGAACATGCTCCAGGCCGACGGGGATCGGCAGACACACACGCTCCCGGAAGACGAGCGCTCGCTCGCCGCCCTCGGGCGCAGGATGGGTTTCCGCGGAGAGGCCCCCTCGGCAACGCTCGACGCCGAGCTCTCCCGCCACCGCAAGGCAGTCTCCAGGCTCTTTTACGCCCTCTTCACCGCCGACTACGAGAGGCTGGAACTCATGGACGCCATACGGGACAACGCGGAGCGGGCCGGCAGCGAGGAGGAGGAGATCGAGTCGCTCGCGTGGTTCAGGGCCCAGGAGTCGAGGAGGGTTCAGGAGCTGGACCTCACGCGCGGGATGCCGCACAGGCGAGTGATGGAGAGGCTCACCATCGCGGCGGAGGCGGTGCTCGCCTGCGCCCTGGAGATCGCGACCAGGCACATGAGGGTGCGCTTCGGAAGGCCCAGGCTCGACGGCGGGCCCGGCGCCGGCTTCGCGATAGTGGGGCTGGGCTCTCTCGGCAGCCGCGAGCTGGACTACGGCTCGGACCTCGATCTCTGCTTCATCTACGAGGGCGGGGGCCGCACCGACGGCGACTCCCCGATCGCCAACGTCGAGTACTTCACGCGGCTGGCGCAGAGGATCATATCGATGATCTCGCTGCCGGGCCGCTACGGCCGGGCCTACTCGGTCGATTCGGAGCTGAGGCCCTCCGGGAGAGCCGGGACGCTGGTGGCGACGCTCGCCTCCTTCGTCGAATACCACAAGGGCCAGTCTCAGCTGTGGGAGCGCCGCTCGCTCATGAAGGCGCGCGCGATCGCCGGCGACGAGGAGTTCGCGGCGCGCGTCGGGCACTCGGTCGAGGATCTCGCGTTCGGCCTCGCCCCCCCGCCGGCGGACGCCCTCAGGGAGGAGATAGTCCGGCTGCGCAAAAGGGCCATCGACGAGCGGCCCCGGCCGAGGCCGGGCGCGTTCGATCTGAAGTCGGGCCGAGGGGGCCTGGCGGAGCTCGAGGCGGTGGTCCAGATGCACCAGATGCTGAGCGCGAATTCGAGCGAACGCCTTCACAGCCAGAACACCCTCGACGCGCTCGACGCGCTGCGGGCCGAGGGGGTCCTGCCCGGGGAACTCTGCGAGGGGCTCACGGAGCAGATCTCATTCCTGCGCAGGGTGGTCTCGCGCGTGAGGCTCTTCGCCGGCCGCTCCGCCGACTCGTTCTCGATCGACGATCCCGGGGCGGAGGCGGTCGCTGAGAGGATGGGCGCTGCCGGCGCCGTCGAGCTGGCCTCATGGCTCGACGATCGCATGAGATGGTCCGCCTCCGTCTTCGATTCTCAGATGGCGCCTTATGCGATCGACCGGTAGGGATGCGGCGATGCGCAGTTGACTTTGGGGGACCTATTACCTAGGTTTTGTGTTCAAAGGGGTGCCGCGATGCCTTTGGAAGCCTGCATATTCGATCTCGACGGCGTGGTCGTGGACACGGTCCCGCTGCACTTTCAGGCCTGGAAGCGGATGTTCAACGAATACGGCCACGAATTCACGTTCGACGACTACAAGCGGAAGGTGGACGGCATCCCGCGCTACGACGGCGCCCGCGCCATACTCACCGGCCTCTCCGAGAAAGACCTGAGGACCGCGGCCGACAAAAAGCAGCTCTACTTCAGGGAGCTTCTGGACGCGGCCGAGATACCGGTCTACGACACCACGATCGCGCTCATCGACTCGCTCATCTCCGCCGGCATCAAGGTGGCGGTGATCTCCTCCTCCAGGAACTGCCCGCACATACTCAAGAGGATCGGCCTCTACGACAGGCTCGGCGCCGTGATAAGCGGCGACGACATCGCGAAGGGGAAGCCCGACCCTGAGATATTCCTGGCGGCCGCTGAGAGGCTCGGGGCATCTCCCGAAAACTGCATAGCCTTCGAGGACGCGGTGCTGGGGGTCGAGGCGGCGAAGAACGGAAAGATGAAGTGCGTGGGCATAGACAGGTACGACAACCCCGGCAGGCTCGCGATGGCCGACGCAGTCATAGCCGACGCGGGCGAGACGTCGGTCGAGAGGCTCAGAGAGCTGATGCCCTGAAGGGAAGACGCAGGATGCAACGTCTCGAGGAGTTCAGAAAGCACTACCCGCCCGAACGGTGGATGATCCGCGAGGGATCCTGGGACCCCGGGCTCCAGAAGGTCCGGGAGACCCAGTTCGCGCAGGGCAACGGCCGGTTCTGCTGCAGGGGGGTGCTCGAGGAGATACCGTACGACTCCACGCCCGGCACATTCATAGCCGGTCTCTACGACCGGACCGGCGCCCAGATCACCGAGATAGTCAACTGCCCCAACCCGATAAATCTCAGGATAGACGCCTACGGCGAGAAGCTGGGGCTCATCTCGATGGACCACCTGCACCACGAGCGCGTCCTCGACCTGCGCCACGGAGTGCTCAGCCGCCAGACGGTCTTTCGGACCACCCACAAAAAGTGCATACTCTACCAGTCCCGCCGCTTCGTCAGCATGCACAACAGGCGCCTGGGTGTGATGGAGGTCCGAGTCACCCCGCTGGACGCGGCCATGACCCTCAACGTCCAGACCACGATCGACACGAGCGTCTCCAACAAGGGGGTGCTCACGGAGGGGCGCAAGATCCACTTCATGCCCCACGAGGTCGGCCAGGGCGACAACATATCGTACCTCTGCGTCCGCACCCTCGAGAGCGGCACGTTTGTCGCCTACGCGACATCCCTCGAGATATGCAGGGGCGAGCGCTGCAAAACAGTTTCGGAGAGGGCGCTCAGGCTCAGGGTCCACAAGGGCGAGACAATCACATTCCGCAAGTTCTTCACCATCCACACATCCAGGAGCGCAAAGCCGCACCAGCTCAAGCGCGAGACGATCGGGGACCTGAGGAGGGCGCGCAGGCGGGGGCTCAAGCGCCTCTTCGAGGACCACGCGAAGGCATGGGACCGCCTCTGGGGAGAGGCGAACGTGGAGATAGAGGGAGACCACGCGGCGGACCAGGCGCTCTGCTTCAACATCTATCACCTGATCATCGCGGGCAACGCCGAGGACGACGTCTCGATAGGAGCCAGGACCCTCTCCGGAGAGGCGTACCGCGGCCACATCTTCTGGGACGCGGAGCTCTTCGTGACCCCGTTCTTCATGTACGCCTTCCCCGAGACGGCCCGCGCCCAGCTCATGTACAGGTGCCGCAGGCTCGATGCGGCCCGCGCGATCGCGGCCTCCAAGGACTACCGCGGCGCCCTCTTTCCCTGGGAGTCGGCCGACACCGGCGAGGAGTGCACCCCGTCCTGGGCCAGGGACTTCGACGGCACGATAATCAGGATCACCACGCTCGATTACGAGCACCACATAGTCGCGGACATCGCCTTCGCAGTCGACCACTACTGCCGGGCGACCGGCGACTGGTCCTTCATGATGAGGTGCGGGCTGGAGCTCATCTTCGAGACCGCCCGGTTCTGGGCGTCGAGGGTGACCCTCAACAGAAAGAGGAACCGCTACGAGATCCACGACGCCATGGGGCCGGACGAGTTCCACGAACGCGTGAGCAACAGCGCGTTCACCAACACCATGGCCCGCTGGAACCTCCAGGCGGCCTGCGACAGGGCGAGGGAGGCGCTCGCCAGGGCGCCGGTCAAGACCAAAGCGCTCATGAGGAGGCTCGGGCTCACCGAGCGGGAGATCCGCTCATGGCACCGGATCGCCTCCAGGATCCACGTGCCGGGGAACGCGCGGCGAAAGCTGATCGAGCAGTTCGACGGGTACTTCAGGCTGCGCGACCCGCGGATCACGCAGCTCGACGAGCATTTCATGCCCGTCCTGCCCGCGTCCGCGGACTACAGGACGATATCAAAGACGCAGCTCATCAAGCAGGCGGACGTGGTGATGCTGCTCTTCCTCTTTCCAAACCGCTACAGCGCCGAGGAGAAGAGGCGGAACTATTACTATTACGAGCGCCGCACGCTCCACAAATCGTCGCTCTCCCCCGCCATACACTCGGCCGTGGGGCTGGAGGTGGGCGACGACGACAAGGCGGTCCACTACCTCGCGCACGCCCTCTCGACCGACCTCTCCAACATCCACGGCAACGCGGCCGAGGGGGTCCACGCCGCCTCCGCGGGGGGTACCTGGCAGGCGGTCATCATGGGCTTCGCCGGCATGAGGATACACCCGGACCACATCTCGTTCTCGCCCCGTCTGCCTCCCGGCTGGCGGGCGCTCAAGTTCGCGGTCCGCTTCATGGGCGCGAAGCTCAGGGTGTCGATCACCCACAGGAAGACCTCGATCCTCGTCGAGCGCCCCGCCGCCAGGGGCAGGGTCTTCGCCTCGGTCTACGGCGCGAAGAAGCAGCTGAAAAAGCACGCCTACGTGGATTTCCACCCCTCTTTGTCGAGGCGGGGCGGGAAATCCGCGCGCGCAAGGAGGAGCTCATGAAACAGGTGAAGGACATAATGAAGAAGAGGGCCGTATCGGTGAACGAGCACGACGACATACGCACCGTCTGCATGGCCCTGTCGAGGCACAAGGTGAGCGGACTGCCGGTGCTCGGCGCCTCGGGCAAGCTCGTGGGATTCGTGTCGGAGCGCGACATAATAAGCGCGGTCGCGAGACCCGGCTTCGACAGGGCGACCGCCAGGCACGTTATGACGAGGAGGGTGAAGACCATCTCCGACGATGCGCCGGTCACCAGCGCCTCGAAGATATTCTCCGAGGAGGATTACAGGCTACTGCCGGTGGTGCGGGACGGAAGACTCGTAGGCATGATAGGGCGCAAAGAGGTCGTTAATTTCATGATGGGCAACTACTACTAGGGAGTCATCCGAGGAGGGGGCATGGCCAGGAAGAGGCAGAGGCAGACGAAGACGAAGTCCGCAGGAAAGGGTGCGCCGGGGACCGGCGGCCCCCGGAAGGCTCATCTCAGCGTAGCGCAGGTCCACTGGGGCTTCCCGCCCATCATAGGGGGCGTCGAGACCCACCTGGCGACAATGCTGCCTGAGTTCAACAGGATGGGGCACAGGACAGCCCTGCTCACAGGGGCCTTCGAGGGTTGCAGGCAGGAATACGACTACCAGGGCACGCGCATCGTGCGAACGCCGCTCATGGACCTCAACTGGCTCTTCAAGCGCGGCCTCTCGGGCCTCGACGACGAGATAGCGGAGCTGTTCACCGGCTTCGTCGAGAGCGCGAGGCCCGACGTGATACACGCGCACAACATGCACTACTTCTCCAAGCCCCACGCCAAGGCGCTCAGCGAGGTCGCAAAGAAGAAGGGGCTGCCGCTCGTGCTCACCGCGCACAACGTATGGGACGAGGACCTCTACCTCGATCTCACCCGCGACGTCCCCTGGACGCACATCATCGCGGTCTCGCACTACATTCGCAGGGAGATCATCGGCATCGGCGTGGACCAGCGCAGGTGCACAACCATACACCACGGCATAGACCACAGGAAATTCAGCCACGACGCCGACACCCGCTCCATCTACGCCAAATACCCGCAGCTGAGGGGAAGGCGCCTGGTCTTCCACCCCGCGCGAATGGGGCTGGCAAAGGGCTGCGACGTCTCCATCAAGGCGTTCAACATCGTGCACCGCCGCTTCCCCGACGCGATGCTGGTGCTGGCCGGCACCAAGAACATCATCGACTGGGGCGCGACCCAGCAGAAGGACATCGCCTATTTCATAAGGCTGCTCAAGTTCTTCGGCCTGCAGAAGCACGTGCTGATAGACTCTTACGAGCTGGAGCAGATGCCGGGCCTCTACGCGGCGTCGGACGTGGTCCTCTACCCCTCCACCGCCATGGAGCCGTTCGGGCTCACTATGCTGGAGGCCATGGCCGCGAAGAAGCCCATCATCGTGACGAACGCGGGAGGCATGCCGGAGATAATACAGGACCAGATAAACGGCTTCGTGGTGCCGATCAAGAACTTCGAGGCCCTGGCCGGCAGGATCCTGCGCCTGTTGTCCGAGGAAGACCTCCGGACCGACATGGGCGAGACGGGGAGGGCGCTCGTGGAGCAGCGCTACACCAAGGAGATCATGAGCGAAAACCACGTGAATCTCTACCGGAAGCTCCTGTCCTGAAAAACCAAGGGGCCGGGGATCCCCTCCCCGGCCCTTTTTCCCCTGAGCCCTATACCCTGAGCCCTACGCCCTGACGTTCAGGCGCCGTATATCAACAACACTCCCAGGACCGAGAGGACGATGGCGCCGAACCTCTTCGTGCCCTCGGGCTTTCGCTCCCACCACTCCATAAACGCGTGATTGCGCGACTGGCCGAGAGCGAAGATGAGTATGCCGCTGATGACTATTACCCCGCCGATCACTCCCGGCATCCAGGGCAGCGCCGCCTGCTGCGCGGCCATGATGAGCAGCGCGCCGACGACGATCCTGATCACGCCTATGGCGTATATGCGCCTGCCCTGCTTCACGAAATCGAACAGCCTCGTCATCAGGGCCGGCACGGTGGCGAACACCACGCCCATGATTGCGAATATTATCCCTATGGTCTTGATCACGTACGGCAT
>JAFGMW010000014.1 GCA_016927275.1 Pseudomonadota bacterium | reverse complement strand
CGGGCGGCTCCTCCCGCCACAATTTGAGGACCCTTTTTCCGATGACGCTGTAAAAAGGGGCCTCAAATTCTGGCTCGCGTCGCCGCACGTGCTGTACCGTCCTCCGGCGCCGTCCGAAGCGGACACCAGCGGTTTCTGTTGAGCGAGGGATGATAAGATGAACGATAAAAAATTGAGGATCGCGGGGAGGGAGTTCGGATCTCGGCTGCTCATCGGCACGGGGAAGTTCCCCTCGCACGAGCTCATGCGCCGGGCGCTGGAGGCCTCCGGGAGCGAGGTGGTCACGGTCGCCCTGCGAAGGGTCGATCTCTCCTCGCCCGAGCGCGACATCCTGGGCTTCATCGACAGAAAAAAATACCTGCTGCTGCCGAACACCTCCGGCGCGAGGACCGCCGACGAGGCGGTGACCCTCGCCCGGCTCGCGAGGGAGGCGGGGCTGGGCGACTGGATAAAGCTCGAGGTCGTGCCCGAGCCGCGCCACCTTATGCCCGACCCGGTCGAGACCCTGCGCGCCGCCGAACTCCTCGCGCGAGAGGGGTTCACGGTGCTGCCCTACATGAACGCGGACCCGGTGCTGGCAAAGAGGATCGAGGAGGCGGGCGCGGCCGCGGTGATGCCGCTCGGCAGCCCGATCGGCTCGAACCGTGGGCTTACGACCCGCGACTCGATCCGGATCATCATAGAGCAGGCGCGGGTGCCGGTGGTGGTCGACGCCGGCCTGGGAGCGCCGTCGCACGCCGCAGAGGCAATGGAGATCGGAGCGGACGCGGTGCTCATCAACACCGCCATCGCCGTGGCCCGCGACCCGGTCGGGATGGCGCGCGCCTTCCGCATCGGGGTCGAGGCGGGAAGGGGCGCCTTCGAGGCCGGCTGCGCACCGGCCCGCGAGACAGCGGAGGCCTCGAGCCCCCTGACCGGGTTTCTAGCTGATCAACATTGTAGTACAGTTACGTAACTCGTTACTCGTTACTCGTTACTCGTGATTGGCTTAAATAACAGGTTTCCCTACTTATCCCGCTAGTCACCAGTCACGAGTCACGAGTTACGAGTCACGAGTCACGAACGTATGAACTTTCTTGACGACATCGGGTCGCTTAAGCCCCTCCCCTGGGATCGCGTGGCCGTGCGCATCGGGGCTGTGGATCTCTCGCTCAGCGAGGCCGCTTCCCTGCTGACCGGGGAGGCGGGGTCGCACCTCGAGGAGATGGCCTGCGCGGCGAGCTCCCTCACCATCCGGCGATTCGGCCGGACCATGAAGCTCTACGCGCCGATCTACCTCTCCAACGAGTGCGTGAACGGCTGCCTCTACTGCGGGTTCCGCGGCGAGGGGGCCATCGCCAGGCGCACCCTCTCCGCAGAGGAGGCCATGTCCGAGGCGGAGCGAATCGTCTCCGACGGGCATCGCCACATCCTGCTCGTCTCCGGGGAGAGCCCCGCCGCCATGCCCCTAGAGAAGATCTGCGGGATCGCACGGGTGATAAGGCCTCTCGCCGCATCGCTGGCGGTAGAGGTCCAGCCTTTCGACGAGGAGGGCTACAGGCGGCTCGCCGAGGCGGGGGTGGACGGGGTGACACTCTACCAGGAGACCTACGACCAGGACGCGTACAGGGCCATGCACCCGTTCGGCCCCAAGGGCGAATATTGCTCCCGAAGCAGGGCGATCGACGCCGCGGGCGGTTCCGGGATGCGGTTCCTCAACATCGGTGCGCTGCTCGGCCTCTCCGACTGGCGCATGGAGGCGCTGGCTCTCATCGCGCACGCCCGCTGGCTTATGAGGAGGCACTGGCGTTCGCACCTGTCCGTCAGCGTGCCGAGGATTCGCGACTGCGCCTCCCGCTTTTCGCCGCCGTCGCCGGTCTCCGACAGGGATCTCGCGCAGATGATCTGCGCGCTGAGGCTTTCCCTCCCCGACTGCGGGATCGTGCTCTCCACGCGGGAGCCGGCGAGGCTGCGCGACGGGCTCGCGAGGCTCGGGGTCACTCAGATGAGCGCGGGATCGAACACCGAGCCCGGGGGATACACGGCAGAGAGGCTCTCGGACCCGCCCGCCACGCGGGCCGGAGATCGCGTGGCGATGCGGGCGGGCGAGCAGTTCCGCAGGGAGGACGCCCGCAGCGCGGCCGAGGTGGCAAAGATGCTGGCCGCCGAGGGCTACGACCCCGTGTGGAAGGACTGGGATAGGAATCTCACCGATCACAGATCACGGAGCGAACGATGAAGACACAGCTTGAGGCGGCGAGGGATGGCGAGATCACCTCACAGATGCGGGCGGTGGCCGAGGCGGAGGGCATAGCGGCGGAGCGCGTGCGCGACGAGATCGCCCGCGGCAGGCTCATCATCCCCGCCAACGTCAACCACCGCAACCTCGGGCCTATCGGAATAGGCTCTGCGCTCTCGTGCAAGATAAACGCAAACATCGGCAACTCACAGGTCTCCTCCGACCTGGGATCGGAGATCGAGAAGCTCGATATAGCGATCAGCTGCGGCGCGGACGCGGTCATGGACCTCTCCACAGGCCCGCGCATAGACGAGATCCGCCGCGAGATCGTCCGGCGCTCGACCGCGCCGGTGGGGACAGTGCCCATCTACGAGGCGGCGGAGGGGGTGGACGAGATAGAGGATCTCACCGCCGATGCGCTGCTGGCCGTCATAGAGCGCCACGCGGAGCAGGGTGTCGACTTCGTCACAGTGCACTGCGGCCTCCTCGCCCGTCACCTGCCGCTCGCCCTCTCGCGCACCACCGGCATCGTGAGCCGCGGAGGGGCCTTGACCGCGCGGTGGATGCGGCGAAACGGAAAAGAGAACCCCCTGTACACGGAGTTCGACCGGCTGCTCGAGATCTGCCGTCGCCACGACATGGCCCTCTCGCTGGGCGACGGGCTGAGGCCCGGCTGCATCGCCGACGCGTCGGACGAGGCGCAGTTCGCTGAGCTCGCGGTGCTGGGCGAGCTTATCGGGCGCTCGCGCGATGCGGGCGTGCAGGCCATGGTCGAGGGGCCGGGCCACATCCCGCTGAACGAGATCGAGATGAACGTGAGAAGGCAGATCGAGATCTGCGACGGGGCCCCCTTCTACGTCCTGGGTCCGATCGTGACCGACATAGCGGCGGGCCACGACCACATAGCCTCAGCCATAGGGGGGGCGATCGCTGCAGCGGCGGGCGCAGCGATGCTCTGCTACGTGACCCCTGCCGAGCATTTGGGGCTGCCCGCTGCCGAGGACGTGCGGCAGGGGGTCATCGCGCACAGGATCGCTGCCCACGCGGCCGACGTGGCGCGCGGAAGGCCGGGGGCAAGGCAGCGCGACCTGGCCCTCTCCAGGGCGCGCTTCGCCATGGACTGGGAGGGACAGTTTGGGCTCCTCATCGACCCTGCCGGCGCGCGAAAGAGATGGGACGAGGCGCGCGGCTTAGGCTGCGAGCCCTCCAGCGAGGCCTGCTCAATGTGCGGCCCTAAGTTCTGCGCCATGCGCCTGTCGAAGGAACTTGTCGAAAAGTAGGTTGAGGTTGAGGTTGAGGTTGAGGTCAAGGTTGAGCCCCTAACAACCTAAACCTCAATCTTATCATTAACCTTATATAATTCAAATATTTAGACTAATTTATTAATGCTGAACTTTATTCCCTGATTATCTTATTGCAACTTCATCCCCATTGATTAAGCAACTTGTTTCAATCGGTTGCCGAGAATACATGTGAAAGGATGTCATGGTTTGTCGTGCAACCTGCCGGAGATCAACATGTCAACAGACGCAAGGATCCTGAAGATGAGAGCCGATGCGGCGGAGGCGTTCATCCGCAACGGCGTGGACGAACCGCAGGACGCCTGCCGGCAGGAGGCATGCCAATGCGCCCCGCTCGCCCGCTGCCAGGTCGTCGCAGTCGCCAGCGGCAAGGGGGGGACCGGCAAGACCTTCGTGGCCGCGAACCTGGCCATTGAGCTCGCCCGGGCGGGCCTCCGCGTGGCGCTCATCGACGCCGACTTCGGCATGGCCAACGCCCACCTCATCATGGGAATGGAGCCCAGGCTAGACATATCGCACCTCATCTCAGGCGAGAATCCGATCGAACAGGTCATCGAGCACGGCCCCATGGGCGTGAAGCTCCTCGCCGGAGGGTCGTGCCAGACCCGCCTCGCGATGGCGGCCGATTCGGAGATCGAGCAGATCGTGCAGGCGCTCGCCCCGGTCGACGGCATGGCCGACATGGCCATTGTGGACCTCGGGGCCGGCATCTCGCAACGCACGGCGCGATTCCTCACCTGCGCCCACGACATCGTGCTCGTGGCCAACCACGAGCTGACCTCCCGCGCGGACGTCATATCCACCCTGGGGATGCTCGCGGACACGGTAGGCGCAGCCACCGTGCACCTGGTCATCAACAGCGCGCGCGACCGCGAGCACGCCACAGTCACGTTCCAGCAGATATGGACCCGCGCCTCCCGCATGTGGCGTGGCCGGATAAAGCTCTTCTTCTCCGGCTGGATACCGCAGAGCCGCTTCGTGCAGAGCTCGATAATGCGCGGAAAGCCGCTCGTGCTCGCCCATCCGCAGTCCATGCCCTCATGCTGCATAAGGACCATGGCCGCGAGGATGGCGAAGCACCACTCGTCGTGGAGGAGCCGCCAGGTCGGGCGCTGGGGCGTGCCCTCGGCCTTCGCGCCGATCGCAGGCGTGGCCAGGCACCCTGTCGACGCCGTTTGACTAGGGCACCCTTTTCTGCCAAACAGTTCCCCATGAGATACGCGGGCTTCACAAGGCAGGAGCGCAACTTCATCACGCTGATGCGCCTGCTGATCGTGGTGTTCCTCGGAGCAGCGGCGCTCTTCGCCGCGATCCCGGACATACTCCTCAACTACATAAACGACATCGGCAAGGTGTTCCTTGGCTGGCAGTCCCCCCCGATCGCGGCCGGCGGCGACCTCTGGCGGGTCATGGCGGTGGCGCACAACATCTGCCTGGCCTACGCCTGTGCGGTTGCCCAGGGCAGCGCGCTCCGCAACGCGAACTACGCAAGGATCGTCCTGATCGCGCTGGCGGCGCAGGCGGCAGGCTTCGCCGCCATGATCTTCCTCGACGGACCGCAGTTCTACTACCTCGCGGCGGCCGCGGCGGACCTGGCCGCATTCCTTCTCACCCTCCGCATATACACGAGCTCCGCCAGGAGCAGAAGCTGAGCGATGGCCCACAGGCATGAAAACTCCCCGTACTGCCAGGACCTGATCCGCGCGATCTCATCGGGCGCCCAGCGTCTCATGCGCTCGCCGTTCGTCTCATGGGCAGCCGCAGTGGCGAAGGACGTGCTCGACGGCAAGGGGGCGGACGAGTTCGGCATGGACGCCGCGTTCGCCGATCTCGTGAGGCCGATCTTCGACTTCCTCTACCTGCATTATTTCCGCGTCCGCTCCACGGGGATCGGCAACGTCCCGGCGCGGGGGCCGGCGATATTCGTGGCCAACCACGCCGGCGCCCTGCCCTACGACGGCGCCATGGTGCACATGGCCGTGCACGAGGCCACTCGCGGGGCCAGGGGCGTGCGCTTCCTGGTGGACGACTTCGCCTACGATCTGCCCTTCATAGGCACCATCATCCAGCGCCTCGGCGGCGTCCGGGCGAGCCAGGAGAACGCGGCCAGGCTCATCGGGGCCGGACACCTCATCGTGGCCTTCCCCGAGGGTGTGGCGGGCATCGGAAAGAGCTACGACGAGAGGTACAGGCTGCGCCGGTTCGGCCGCGGCGGCTTCGTTCGGCTCGCCATGCGCACGCGCGCGCCGATCATCCCGGTGTCGATCATAGGCTCCGAGGAGGTGCACCCGATAATATGGAAATCGAGGCGCTTCGCGGAGCCGCTGGGACTCCCCTTCGTCCCGTTCACCCCCACCTTCCCGTGGCTGGGGCCGCTGGGGCTCGTGCCGCTCCCGAGCAAATGGAAGATCGTCTTTGGAAAACCGGTGTCGTTCAAAAAATACTCCGCGCGCGACGCGGATAAAGAAAGGCTTGTGCAGGCCATGGCCGATCGGATAAAGGAGACCATCCAGCTGACGCTCGATCGTGAGCTCGCGAGGCGAAAGAGCGTGTGGATATGAGGGAGAGGGAGATGAAGATGAAGAGAGAGGATCTTATCGAAAGGCTCGATCGCATCGTGGGGCAGATCACCGCAAAGGGCCATCCCATGCAGGAGTTCTCCTCGCTCAAGATGGCCCTGCTCGACGTGATCGAGGTTATGAAGGATATCCTGAAGTCAAACCAGGGTTAGTCACCGGTCACTTGTTACGGGTCACGTGTCACGAGGGGGTATCATGCTCAAATTCGACTTTTCCAATCTAATGGCGGACTCGGTGGGCCAAAGCGACGGCCTGACCGCAAACGACATCTCCGCCCTGGCGGAGTCCGCAAAGGGGGCCCACCAGAAGTTCAACGGCTGGCGCGAGAGCAGGGAGGCCATATTCTTCGACGTGGTGAACGACCCTGACCTCACGCGGGGGATCGCGGACAAGGCCTCGGAGATCGCATCCCGCTTCGAGAACCTGGTCGTGCTCGGGATCGGCGGCTCGGCGCTGGGGCTGCGCTGCCTCGCCCAGGCGCTGCTGCCCGCGCAGTGGAACCTGCGCACGAGCGAGGCGCGCGGCAGAAAGCCCAGGATATTCGTCTGCGACAACATCGACCCCGACGCCTTCTCAGGGCTCCTCGACACCATAGGCGCGGAGCGCACCTGCTTCATGGTGATCAGCAAATCGGGCGGCACCACGGAGACCGCGGCGCAGTACCTCGTGGCAAGGGGGCGACTGAAGGCTGCGCTCGGCGACCGGTGGAAGAAAAACGTCATCGCCGTGACCGACCCGGCCAGGGGGGTGCTCCGCGAGATCGTGCAAAAGGAGGGGCTCGATTCGTTCCCCGTGCCCCCCATGCTCGGCGGCCGCTTCTCCGTGCTCTGCTCGGTGGGCCTGCTCCCCGCAGCGTGCCTCGGCATTGACATCGAGGCCATGCTCCAGGGCGCGCGCGACATGGCGAAGCGCTGCTCAGCGGCCACGCTCGACGAGAACCCGGCATACAGGATAGGCGGGTTCCAGCACTGGTTCGACGCGAAAAAGCGAAAGAACATAAGCGTCATGATCCCCTACTCCGACTCGCTCATGCTCGCCTCCGACTGGTACGCCCAGCTCTGGGCCGAGAGCCTGGGCAAGGAGGGAAAGGGCTCGACCCCTGTCAAGGCGCTCGGAGCGACCGACCAGCACTCGCAGGTCCAGCTCTACATGGAGGGGCCGCGGGACAAGGTCTTCACGTTCCTGGGGGTGGAGCGATTCCGCGCCGACGACTCGGCAACGCGCATCTCCGACGCGGAGGGGGCGTACGCCTACCTCAACGGCAAGGACATGGGCGAGATACTGAGGGCCGAGCAGCAGGCCACGACAAAGGCGCTCGCGTCGCAGGGGCGGCCCAGCATGACAGTGAGCTTCCCGGCGGTGGACGCCCGCCACATGGGGGAGTTCTTCATGGCCTACGAGACCGCGACCGCGTTCGCTGGAGCGCTCTACGGGGTGAACCCGTTTGATCAGCCCGGCGTGGAGCTCGGGAAGAAGCTCACCAGGGAGATGCTCGCCAAGGCCTGAGTGCCGATTTATCTGCGGAAAGGATTCAGGGGGACGACGTTGTCGTCGCCGGTCGAATTGGCAGCGAGGGTCAGGACCTTGTCCAGGTATTCCCTTATTTCGCCGCTTCTGGGCGAGATCGTCTCCGCCCTCTCCAGCTCCTCGACCGCCTCATCCATCCTCCCCATGGTGGCGTAGAGCGCGCCCAGCCTCGCGTGCAGCACGGGGATGTCCAGCTCGTTGGCGCGCTCCAGCTCCAGGGCCTTGCTCATGTAGCTGTCCGCGGTGTTCAGGAAATCCTGCGTCTCGCTCACTCGGCCGATGCCCATGAAATAGTCGGCCAGCAGGTGATACACGTGGCCCATCTCGCAGAGGAGCCAGGGGCTGCCCCCGTGCGACATCTCTATCCACTTGAGGTCGGCCAGCGCCCCCTTGAAATCGCCGTACTTGGCCCTGGCAATGGCGCGCCTCCACCTCACGACCTCGTCGTTCGGGTCGGATTCCACCCCCCTCTCGAGAGGCCCCATCTCTTCGCTCACGTGCGACGCTATGCCGCGGGACATGTCTTGAAGGCTTTCGAGCGGGGCCACGATCCCTGCGGGATCACCGGCCCTCTCGTAGGCGGCCCTCGCCATCTCCAGCAGATCGGCCACACTCTCCCACGCATGCACGCTCCAGCCGGAGGCGGTCACCCTGTCCAGGAGCAACCTCAGATAGTCCTTGGCAGCGTCATCGTGCCGCCCGTTCGCGCCGTGAATGCCCGCCGAGAACATGAGGAGCCTGCGCCTCAGCTCCGCGGCGTCGTCGCCGGCCGTGAAGGCGGTGAGGAGCCCACGATGCACAGCGACCAGGCGCGCAGCCGGATCGCTGTCGCCGACCTTCACCGCTGCCTTGAGCCAGCGCTGCGCGGCCCTGAAGACCGACGAGCCCGAACCCTTTGCATCCTTTGAATATCTTATCTCTATGCTCGCGGCCACCTCCGAACTCAGCCCGGCCGCGAAGTGCATGCCCGCCTCTGAAAAAAGGGATGCGGAGGCGAGAAAAGCACCTATGACCTCCGAGGGCTCCTCCGTGTCTCCGATCATGAAAAGGATCCCGGACATCATGGAAAACAGCGCCGACTCGCAGCATCTTTCCGCTTCCCCGGGGCGCCAGACCAGCGCCGAGACATAGGCCGCGTCCCGGGCCGCCTTGTTGATGAGGCCGTTATCGAGGAACAATACATTGCTCTGATTCTCCGCCCGCGCCGCCTCCATAAGCTCCCTCAGGGTGCTGGCCTTGAGAAGTTCGGCGCGCCACAGGATCTTTTGAATCTCCGACTCGTTTTTCGCCATGGCCGAGCTCCCTTTTGCGGCGCGAGCGATGTCGGCGGTGCTCATCGAAAACACAGACTCCACGGCGTGCGCCTCGCGCACGAAGCGGGTGTCCCCAAGGGGGTTCCCGCCCGCACGGGCGTAGGAATCCAGGGCCTCGCACTCGTTAAGCTGGACCCTGAGCAAAGAGAGGTACTCGGTCTCTTTCTTTTTGAACGATATTCTCCCGTCGGTGCCCAGCTTCGGGGCGGGCATTATTATAGCGCCTCCCTCAAGCACCCCCGCCCTGTTGAACAGGACGTCCAGACGGCCGACCAGCGATGCCATCGGCGGCCTGAGCGTAAGCGGTCCTATGTGCATGTAATCCCTCCTGCGCGTTCCTCGCCTGTGAACCTTTTATCGCGCGATTGATGATTATGTTGCTAAAAAAAGCAAGGAGCGACTCAGGTGTCAAATCTATCAAGGAATCTGCGGGGACAAATCCCTTTCAGGGGAAGATGCGATATAATTCAGCAACCTTTTTAGCAAACGCGCGATAACAACATCTGAAAGAGAGCGGACGTCGTCTGCAGCGCGCGGATGACGGCGTTCTCAACCTGGCCTGTGCCTGTGCTGGAATTGTAGCGCTCGCAGGGTCAGCGCCCCTTCATGATGTCCAGCAGCGCACTCGCCGCTTCCTCCGGCCCCGTGGTCTCACAGCCCGGAATCCCCAGCCTCGTCCTCAGCTGTCCTACCCGGACGCCCGATTTGAAGGCCGCATCGAAGGTCCTCTGCGCGATCGGCTCGTGCATCGCCCCCTTGAACTCCGGGCCGGCACGATTCGTCCCGGACCGCTCGCTGCCGACGAGCTCCTCACCGGTGGCGCACAGCACACGGTCGGTGTGGATTATGAACTGCCTTCCCTCGTGCGAGAATCTCTTGACGACATGTATGCCCTCTCCCCCTAGAATCTGCACAGCACGGCCCCCGAAATCGGGGGCCGTTTTGGCTTCGCGAGGGCTACAATACCTTTGTGCCGGCGACCTGCGTTTTGCCGGAACAGGAGTCATCGCCGTCGGTCCATTCCCAGTCGGAGGTGCCCTCAAAAGTCGTGTCGGTAGCAGTTATATCGGTGCCGGTGACGGTTACCGTGCCGCCGTCGCTCGCATACTCCCCCTGCCAGTCGATCTCGTTGCCCGAGACAGTGCCTGAAAACACCGATCCCACATTGTCGCCGGCGGTCACTGTGACGTCGACGTCGTTGCCGGTCTGGACCGCATCGCAGCTCCAGTTCGACACCCTGCCAATGTTGCCGGCGCAGACGCCCGTGGCCTGAATGATTGTCTCCACTATATTCCACGACCCGGTGAGGTCGACGGTCGCGGGCTGCGTGCCGCCTCCCCCGTACCCAGAAACGAAAACGAACACCATCGGTATCAGAGCCCCCAACGCACGCAGCACCCGACCTTTGACTCTCATCTCCTTCATCTGACCCCCCTTTCGTTTGCGCCTTCGCCCCATCGGGCGCCTGTCTGCCTCATGATCCTGCCAGGATATCGTCTTGAACTCATTCGGCCTTCTCCAACGGAGGCGGCTGCATCCGCGGCATCATCGGCATCATCGGCATCATGCCGGGGCGCATCCCCTCCATCATCATGTCACCCCTGTGACTCATCCCCAGGCAGTGGCCCCAGCCATGGCGCACGCACATGGTGAGCCTCGCGAAGCCGCCGCATACGATGAGGATCATGGAGATGACTATGACCGCGTAGGCCACCACCTTGTGGAAAGATCTGCAGCAGACCTCTTCCCCGCACGCCTTCATGAGCAGAAACATCCCTGCCACCAGCGACAGCATCGACAGCGCTATCGTGCCTCCCCCGTATGCGTATGCCATGAGACCCTCCTCTGTTGTTTAAAGATTGTCCATATTGCACCCGACGCGCCGGGCGGTCAACACACAAAGCGTGGGCAGCGCAGTGGCCGTCAAGACCAGCTCAGCTCGGCGATCGGCCCCCCCCGCGCCGCGGAGCATGAAGTAGGAGTCGGCGATAAGGAGCCAGGAGTGTCGGCTCCTCAAGAATCGGCTCGGAATGCCTGAGATTCCACGCAACTTTCCGGCAGCCCGGCCGAAACAATCCTCGATGCCGGCGATAAACAGCCATCTCGTGCCGTACTGCCCCGCCCTGCCCTTCCTGGGCGGCAGGGCGCACCCGGTCTCGCAGCGTGAGCTCGCGCCCCAGGCTGTAGAACTCCTCAGGGAGAACCAGGCGCTCGTCGTTTCCGGCAGCTCCCGGATGTGCTGGGAGGCCAACAGGCGGATCGGGAAGACCACGGCCGTGAAGGGCCGCCTCATCCCGAGGCTCCGAAGGCAGGGCCAGGCCGTCTCCTACTCAAACCTGCAGAAGGCCGTGGAGTACCGCGATATGACGGGCTTCCGCCAGTACGACTTCGCGCCGCTGGAGCGCAGGGCCAAAACACTGCCCGAGGCGGATGTCTACATCATCGACGAGGTCCAGCACGCGATCCCGTTCAAGGATAAAATCAGGCTCTATGAGTTGCGCAGGCTGCCCTACGAGGATGCAATGACGGCGCTGTGGGAGAGGCTGACGACGGAGCTCGAGCGCGGCGCGCAGATGGTGCTCATCACCTGCTGCCATCCCCGCGACCCGATATTCGAGGGGAGCATGCTGAGCAGCGCGATGGCGCTGTTCTTCACCTCCCCGGTGCTGGAGCTGTGGGCGTTTTGAAACTCAATTTTCGGGGCCGGGGGGACACTTCTGACGTTGCTGAATACATCGCCTACCCGAGCAGCTGCCTCAACTCATCGGCAAAGGGGCCTGAAGATATCTTCCTGACTGCGGATCTTATGAGCTCCCTGACCTTGGCACCGGTGAAACCTAGCATGCCGCCCATATGCTTGACCGAATGACCATCAAGATAGCAACCTCTGAGCACCGCGATCTCATCGCCGCTGAGGCCGGAGTTCTCTATTGCCCGGTCGAGCTTGCCTCTGAGATCAATGTCCAGAAAGGCGTTATCCGGTCTCTGTGAATCGCAGCCGGAAACAGTGCCCTCAAAAACCGTCTCCCCGCCCGGTGTCGTAGATGACGAAAGTGAAACGATGGCTGACCTTTCGATCTGCTCCTCCCTGAGCTGCGCCACCCCTATGCCCACCCTCTCAGCCAACTCTTCGTCGTGCGGATTGCGGCCGAGTTCGCCTCTGAGCCTCCATCGCGCGTTATCCATCCTGATCGAATCGAGACGTCGACCAGCAGGCCTGTATATCGGATTAGATTCATCTGCGGCTGCCTTGAGGAGATGGAGCAGGATGAAACGCCTTGTGTACGTCTCGAAGCCGGCGCCTTTGTCCGGGTCATAGCTCTTCACCAGGCCCATGAAGTGCATACGGGCTATCTGAAGAAGATCGTCGGCATCGGCATCAGAGAGTCGAAGCCTCCTCTTCACAATACCAACGATCCCGCCTATGAGCGGCTGATAGAAAAACAGCAGCCTGCCCGTGGCACGAACGTTCCCCCCCTTTGCCGCCTTGATCAGGTGCATCTTCTCGTCGTGGTCGAGCAGAGATATTTTGGGTTTGCGCCCGGCATCCGGGCTTGCGCTCGCGCCAGAGCTCCGCCTGGACGATAGCAGCAGTGTGAGCGCTGAAGCTATCAGCGTCTCCGACGAGTCGCGCGAGACGACCTCGAGGTCTCGGGCCCGGTCGACAAGAACGATCGCTCCCTCGGAGCTGTCGAAGCCCTCCTTCCTGAGGGCGGTCCGGGTGAACGGCCTGTTCTCATCAAGAAAGAGACTGATCCTTCCGTCCAAAACGGGACGCGCCTCATCCAAGATCATCCGCCTGTATCTTTTTATTTCATCGACGCCGATATCCTGTTGAAGTCGCGCGGATGCGGTCGCAGAGAAGTCGGCCGGCAGAAATCTCCGGATGCTCACGGCAGACCATGCCCTACTCAGGGCAGCAAAATCCTGCGCAGCCGCAAGATCAACCATGGAGAGCATCTGGCCCGCAAGACCGACTGTGGGGCGGATAGTCATGTCGGAACGATACTTATACGACGATGGCGATTTTGTCACGAAAATCGCCGTCAACGCTAATATATTGAATTATATAATTAAATACTCTGTGTAGACACAGAATAAGAAACATTTAAAGGACCAATGGGCTTGCACAGATCATGGGCCGTATACCAGATCAACGTAATCCGGCAGACCATATCCGGAACAATCGTAGGGTTTAGTCCTCTTCGGTTTGGGCTTGATGAACATGGGGTTGATGATCCAGACGCCGTCGGCAGGATTTACGCTCCTGGCGCCTGCATAGGCATTGCACATCAGCTCCGCCTTGTTGCGGTTGAGGACCAGCCGGTATTCCGCGTCCTTCAAGAAATATAGGTCACCGTCCGAATCGCCTGCTGCAAAGACGAGCGGGCTTTTGTCGTTCATCTGAGAAACCGGTGCAGTCCTCCCGAAGGCAACCTTGTTGAGCCAGCAGCGCTTGCCCTGCCCGTAGGAAATAATGCCGTAATTTTTTTCCGGATACTGGCTGCATCCCTGAAATCGAGCAGTCGCCTTCCCTTTCTTATCGAGGGCCGCCCTGATGCCGATGACACAATCGCTCGCAATTCCCACGCGCGCAGCAAAGGCCTCAACAAGGGGCTGGGAAGAGGCAGAGATCACCCAGACATCGAAGCCGGCCGACTCAAGGGCCGAGATTAAATCCTTCATCTGATCGTAGATGCGGATATACGAGGTGATGTCCTTCTTCGACCCGATCGTCTGCATTGCACCGACCTCGTTCCCCAGACTGAAAGCGATCGCCTGTTCAGCGAAACTCTTGATCTCCGCTGGCGTGTAGCCGGCCTGCAGAGAGACGGCCCAGGCGTATGCCGGCTCCATGGTTTCGGTCTGCGCACCATCTTTCCATGCGCCGGCCCCTGATGTCGTCTTCCCGCTGTCGTAGATCGCGAAGATCTCGTCAGCGCATGCAATGCTCTTTGCGTCCGTCTGGTTCGTGATAAGCGGTTTTCCGGGCTCAGCCTGCGATGTGCAGGCGTTTTTCAGGGCGGCTGCAGCATCAAACGTGAGCAGCGGGCTTAACTTTCGCCAGTCCTTCTTCGGTGGCTGAAGGACCTTGTTGTTGGCCAGCATCCAGAAGAGCACCGCATCGCCCACGTCGTTCTTGATGACCGTGTTGTCCCAGTCGAAAGCGGCGACAGGAGGGCTCTTCTCGTCATAGCCCGGGCTCCCCTTCCCGTGTTCGGCGATCATATTCGACAGGATTTCAATGTTGTTGCCGTACCATCCGTGATGCCGGACGGTCGCAGATTTTCCGCCTGCATAGGCGTTGTTGAGAAAAATGAAGGGCAGCAAAAAACAGAGGGCCAAAGTCATTTTCAAATGTTTTCTCATTTTTCCTTCCACCGGAGAGGCCATAATATGACGACTGTAATATTGTCCATTGAAAACACAGGCCCGCCAAAATCCCAGATATAAAGGCTTCTTGAGGCGATTGCAAAAAGGCGGCCCACTTAATTGAGTTCAGCAATCGGCATCGGGGCGCCCACACCGCGGAACATGAAGTAGGCCGCGCCCACAAGACACAGGCAGGCCCAGAGGTAGTCGAGCTTGAGCGGCTCCTTCATGTACACGATGCAGAAGAGCCCGAACACGCCCATCGTTATGATTTCCTGCATCACCTTGAGCTGGCCCAGCGAATAGAACTGAT
This sequence comes from Pseudomonadota bacterium, assembly GCA_016927275.1. Taxonomy (NCBI): domain Bacteria; kingdom Pseudomonadati; phylum Pseudomonadota; species Pseudomonadota bacterium. The sequence continues at coordinate 1,620 of JAFGMW010000014.1, read as the reverse complement.
ACCCGATCCGATTAGCCGGGACCTGAAGGCAGTACTCAAAGAACGCCACGCCCCAGCTGACCAGGATCGCCAGAAACGCATACACTCGTCATACACTCGTCAGACGGAGCAACACTCGTCAGACGGAGCAAAAACACTCGTCAGACGGAGCAAAATGTGCAGCGAAACTGTGCAGAGGTGCAGCGAAACGCAGCACCCCCTTGGGTGCCATTTTCTTATAATACCTATTTAATCCAGTGTATTCGATAGCTTTGCCTGGCATGCCGCTTGCTTATCCAAGAAGCATGGCCTATCTGCCCAGATACGAGATCATCTGTGATAATGCCCACTTCCACGTTACCTGGCAGTGCCACAATAAGGATTGGCTGATTCAATGGGAGTGGGCCAAAAACGCCTACTACAACCTGCTGCTTAAATATAAGGATAAGTATGATATCGAGGTTTACTCTTATAACTTTATGGACAACCACCCCCACCTGACCGGGCATCTAGGTAACAAAGAATTGTTTTCCGCCTTCTTCAGGGTCGTGAACAGCCAGTTCGCCAGGATCGTCAACAAGCAGCTCAAGAGACGGGGACAGGTGGTCATGGACCGCTTTAAATCACCCATGGTTGAGTCGGACGAACACATGCTAACTGTAATGGCCTATGTCGATCTCAATCAACACCGAGCCGGAAAGGTGATTCACCCTCGGAAGAACGACTGGTCCTCGTACCAATACTACGCTTACGGCAAGGCAGATCCACTCATCACGCCCTCTCCTTCGTATCTGGCATTGGGAAGGACTCCGCTTGAGCGACAGCGTGAATATCGGGCTATCGTCGAATCAATCATGGAACATCGGAGAGCAATCAACATCTCCCATACACATTTCATCGGAAATCCTGATTGGGTGCTAAGAAAATACAGGGAGCTGTGCGAAAGACTCGGCAGAAAAGTGACCGAGGCGAGATTCATTCGAATGACGAGCCCGCCGGGGTAGCCTGCTCCGCTGCCGCAAACAATTTCTTTATCGTCATCAACCTTTGCAAGAAGGTGGAGGCATATCTAAACGACCTCTGCAACGCGCTTTTTGCCTCTCTCCGATCTGTTGAAGACTATTCTGAACTGCAGAAGATCAAGCCAGGCCGCTGCGGACGACAAAATCATGACAATTCATTGCTGATCTTGAAACAATTTGACGCCTTGCCTCAAATCCGCTCCGTCTGATGTTTTTGTGATGTTTTTGTTGCGTCTGATGTTTTTGATGTTTTTGTGATGTTTTTGATGTTTTTTGAGCGAATGGCAGTTAATGCGTTATAAAGGTGATTTGGGGGAAAATAAGGCAGGGGTCCGCTTTGATACAGGTGAGGTGTTTATCCCGCAACAAGTCGTGATTCTTGCCGATAATACATATACAGGGGGTTGCATATATCTCTGCCATGACGAAGCCAATATCCATATCGGATGTGGAGTACAGTTGGGACCTTTATCCGCTCTATGCGGAGAGGGACCTGGACGGCGACGGAAAGCTCGGGCCTGGCGAGGTCTCTCTTGAGGAGATCCACGAAGGCGATGTGGCTTTGGGGGGCAACAGCAACGGCTACCTTTCGCCTTGGGAAGTCATGCTGATGCGGCGT